>NZ_NEIO01000038.1:0-17373 GCF_002113575.1 Pseudomonas sp. B8(2017)
GCCGCGTTGCGGCCCTTTCGCGACACAAGGCCGCTCCCACAGGTACAGCGACAACCTCGAGAGCAACGCTGTACCTGTGGGAGCTGGCTTGCCGGCGATGAGGCCGGTGCAGGTTTTCAACACCCTCTAGGGCTGGCGCTCGGCCACCGCCCGCAAGGTCCGCAACGTCACCACTGGCGCATCCACCACAAACCGGTTGGCCAGCCACCCCGGCACATCCCCGGCAGGGTCGGCCTGCAGTTGGTAGGTCACCTCGGTCCTGCGCTCACCCAGCGGTTTCATCCGCCACTCGCCGTTGAGCTGCTGCACACGGATCAGCCCATCTACCTTGGGGATCCTGTCTGGCTCGGCGCTCAGGTGGCGCAACAGCGTGCCGTCGTCCAGGCGTTCGGTGGTGACCTTCAGCACGATGTCCCGCGGCATTGTCGGCCACGGCAGGTTGGTAGTCAGGTACACCCAGGTGTTTTCGCCCTGCACATCCAGCAGGCGCATCTCGGCGCAGGCGTACAGCCACTTGCAGGCGACCCGCAGGTTCTCCTGCAGGTCGGTGAGCGTGCGAACGCTGGCTTTCATGGTGCTGACACCCCGGAATTGCTGGTAGGGCGAGTCGGGGGCGGCGCTCAGGTAAACGCGGATGCCTTCGCGGTCGTAGGCCAGGTTCCAGTCATCGGCGGCTGGGGCGGGGGTGCAGAGCAGCAGGGCGGCGAGCAGCAGGCAGCGGTTCATGGCTGGTACCGCGCGGGGGCAGGATTTTCAGTATGCGGCTAATGGGGCTGCTTTGCAGCCCTTTCGCGACACAAGGCCGCTGCCACAGGGTTCGGCGTACACCGTACTTTTGTGGGAGCGGCCTTGTGTCGCGAAAGGGGCGCAAAGCGCCCCCAATGCATCAACGCTTAGGGTTGAGCGTCAGGTGCACGTGACGGTTCACGTCCTTGTACAGCAGGTAGCTGAACTTGCCTGGGCCGCCGGCGTAGCAGGCTTGCGGGCAGAAGGCGCGCAGCCACATGAAGTCGCCGGCTTCCACTTCGACCCAGTCCTGGTTCAGGCGGTACACTGCCTTGCCTTCCAGCACGTACAGGCCGTGTTCCATCACGTGGGTCTCGGCGAACGGGATCACGCCGCCCGGCTGGAAGGTGACGATGTTCACGTGCATGTCGTGGCGCATGTCGGCCATGTCGACGAAGCGGGTGGTGACCCAGCGGCCTTCGGTGCCCGGCATCTCGATGACGGTGGCGTTGTCACGGTGGGTGACGAACGACTCGGGAACGTCCAGGCCTTCGACCTTCTGGTAGTGCTTGCGCAGCCAGTGGAAGGTGACGTTGGACTTGCTGTTGTTACGCAGGCTCCACTCGGCGCCCGGGGCCAGGAAGGCGTAGCCGCCCGGTACCAGGGTGTGGTGCTTGCCTTCGACGGTGATGTCCAGTTCGCCTTCGACGATGAACACCACGGCTTCGGCGTTCGGGTCCAGCTCAGGGCGTTCGCTGCCGCCTTCCGGGGCCACTTCGACGATGTACTGGGAGAAGGTTTCGGCAAAACCGGTCAGCGGGCGGGCGATGACCCACATGCGCATCTTGTCCCAGAACGGCAGGTGGCTGGTGACGATGTCACGCATCACGCCCTTGGGGATGACGGCATAGGCTTCGGTGAACATGGCACGGTCAGTCAGCAGCTCGGTCTGAGCCGGGTGCCCACCGTGGGGGGCGAAGTACGAATGGTTCGACATGGACGATCTCGACTTGTTGTTCTCTCCCCATGCCGTGAACCGCACCGGCCGGTGCGGCGCAGGGGATGTGGCGACAGAATAGGGTCGAGTGTGCGCCATCCACAAATTAAATGTTGGAATACCCGGTATTTGCCGGCTGAATGCGAACCTGCCGGCCAGCGTGCCCTTCCGGCAAGCGGTCGCCCTGGCCGAACAGCTTGTGGCGCAAGGTGCCTTCGGCATGACTCAGCGGGTAGCGGCCACGGCGTTGCAACTCCGGCACCAGCAGCTCGACCACATTTGCCAGGTCGTCCGGTTGCACTGCGTAGGTCAGGTTGAAGCCATCGATGCCGGTCTGGTCCAGCCAGCTTTCCAGCTGGTCGGCCACCTCGCTGGCAGCACCCACCAGCACCGGGCGACGGCCGCCCAGGCCAACGAACTCGGCAGCCTCGCGCACGGTCCAGCGGCGGTTCGGGTCGGCGGCGGTGAAGGCGGCCAGGGCCGCGCGGCCGGCATCGTTCTCGACGTATTCGATGGGCGCATCGGGGTCGAGGCCGGCAAAGTCGATGCCGGTCCAGCCCGACAGCAGCGCCAGGGCGGCGTCCAGGTCGACATAACGGCGGTATTCGGCGAAGCGCGCCTCGGCCTCCTCCCGGGTAGGGGCGACGATCAACAGCGCCTGGGCGTAGATCAGCACCTCGTCCCGGCCACGCCCGGCCACCTCGCTGGCCTGGCGGATGCCGTCGGCGTAGCGGCGCAGTACCGTGGGCGTCGGCCCGCTGATGAACACGCATTCGGCGTGCCGCGCCGCGAACTGCTGGCCGCGTGCCGAAGCACCGGCCTGGAACAGCACCGGCGTGCGTTGCGGCGAAGGTTGGCACAGGTGCATGCCCGGCACCTGGAAGTGCTCACCCACATGGTTGATGGGGTGCACCCGGGTGGGTTCGATATAGCGCCCGCTGTCACGCTCCAGCAGCACCGCATCGTCGTCCCAGCTTTTCTCCCAGAGCTTGTACAGCACCTGCAGGTATTCCTCGGCCAGGTCATAGCGCTGGTCGTGGCCCAGCTGGCGCGCCAGGCCCAGGTTGCGTGCGGCGCTGTCGAGGTAGCCGGTGACGATGTTCCAGCCGACCCGGCCATTGCTCAGGTGGTCGAGCGTCGACATGCGCCGGGCGAACGGGTAGGGGTGTTCGTAGGTGAGCGAGAAGGTGACGCCGAAGCCCAGGTGCTCGGTAACCCCGGCCATGGCCGGCACCAGCAGCAGCGGGTCGTTGACCGGCACCTGCACGCCACCGCGCAGGGCGGCTTCGGGGCCGCCCTGGTAGACGTCGTAGATGCCCAGCACATCGGCGATGAACAGGGCATCGAACAGGCCGCGTTCGAGCAGGCGGGCCAGGTCGGTCCAGTAGCCCAGGCGGTTGAAGGCCACGCTGGTGTTGCGCGGGTGGCGCCACAGGCCGGGGGACTGGTGGCTGGCGGCATTCATGCTGAAGGCGTTGAAGCGAATCGGGCGGGGCATGGTGGGCGGGCTCCGCTCAAGGCAATACGGAAGCCGGGTAGACCGCGTCGGCCACCTGAAGCTTGCGTGGAATCAGGCCCAGGCCCTGGAAGGTATCGGCCAGCTTCTGTTGCTCGGCAACGATCTGCGGGGTAATGGCCACGGCGTTGTAGTTGCGCCGCTCGCTCGCCACTTGCAGCACGTTGGCGTTGATCCCCAGTTGCGGGGCCAGCAGCGCGGCAACTTCCGCAGGCTTGGCATTGGCCCACTGGCTGACCTTGCCCAGTTCGGCGAAGAAGGTCTTCAGCAAAGCGCGATGCTGGTCGGCGAAGCTGGCGGTGGACAGGTAGAAGGTGCGGTTGTTGGACAGGCCGCTGCCGTCGCGCAGGTTCTTCAGGCCCGGCTGGCTTTCTGCCGCGGCGAGGAACGGGTCCCACAGGGTCACGGCCTGGACGCTGCCCGATTGCAGGGCAGCCACGGCATCGGCGGCGTTGTTGACGTAGGCCGGGGTGATGTCCTGGTAGCTGAGGCCGGCCTGTTCCAAGGCAACGGCCAGCAGGTACTGGGCGTTCCAGCCGCGGCCGGTGGCCACGCGCTTGCCCTTGAGGTCTTGCACGCTGGCCAGGTGGTCCTGCTCGCGCACCACCAGGCCGATACCGCGTGGGTAGGGTTGCTCGGCGGCCAGGTACACTACCGGCTTGCCTGCGGCCTGGGCGAACACCGAGGGTGCGTCGGCGGCATGGCCGAGGTCGATGGCGCCGGTGCTCAAGGCTTCGAGCAACTGCGGGCCGGCGGCGAACTCGTGCCAGCTGACTTTCACGCCTTGCGGTGCCAGGGCCTTCTCCAGGGCGCCGCTGCCTTTGAGGATGTTGATGCTGTTGAACTTCTGGTAACCGATGCGCAGGGTCCTGGCCTCGTCGGCCAGGGCTTGGGACCAGGGCAACAGGGTACTGGCGACACTGGCCAGCAAGCCGCCGATCAACAGGCGGCGCAAGGGGGAGAAGGCACGGGCGGGCATGGGCATTGCTCCTTGATCTGGAAGGGAAACGATGTGCCCAGACTAAGGAGGTGGCGTTTGGCTTTCAATTTTTATATTCCTATTTGTTAGATTGTTTTGTTATTTTTATATCCTTTTGTTTTGTAATGGTTGGTCCATTTCGACATTTTTTTCACATTCGCTTGCTAGGCTCCCCGGCATTCCCGAGGAGCCCTACATGTCGCACATCCTGCGCAAGCGCAGCACCCGCATCGCCTTGGCCGCCACCGCCGGCCTGCTCACGGCCACCCTGGGCTTCTTTGCCTGGCAGAGTTTCTACCCGGTCCAGGCCGCCTCCGGCTGGGGCGTCGAGGTGCTGCACCGCGACGTGACCAAGGCCGCGTCGCTGTTGCCGCAAGCCGATGGCAGCCTGCTGGTCAGCCGCGAACTGGACGATGGCCGTGGCAGCATCCTCAGGATCACCGCCCAAGGTGATCGGGTGGTGGTCATCGACAACCTGTCCAAGCCCGACGGCATGGTGGCGGCGCAGGGAGGCTGGGTGTTCAGCCAGGAAGGCGGGTTTGCCCCGGTGAGCCTGGCCCGCGATGGCCAGATCACGCGGCTGTTCGATGGCGAGAGCGTGCAGGGCCTGTGGAACGACGGCGAGCACCTGTACGCCATCGAGGACCGCAAGGGCAATGGCCGTTTGATGCGCTATGACTGGCGCAGCGGCCAGCTCGATGTGCTGCGCTCCGGCCTGACCGAAACCGAAGGCCTGACCCGCTGCAGCGACGGGCGTCTGCTGTATACCGAAAAGGCCAACGGCAAGGTCCGCGCCCTGTCCGACGATGGCCGGGACCCGGTGGTGGTCGATGGCCTGCGCAACCCGACGTTCCTGTTCTGCGACCAGCGCGGCCTGTGGATCAGCGAAGACAACACCCACCGGGCCCGGCTGCTGCGCATCGGCGCCGACGGCACGCGGCAGACCGTGCTGTCGTTCCTCAAGGCGCCGCAGTCGATCGTTGCCGATGGCAAGGGCGGCTACCTGCTGGCCGAAGGCGGGCGCAACCGCGTCCTGCACCTGACCCCGCCGCTGGAGCGCAATACCGCCCAGCGCGACTGACCCCGCGCCTGGCTGGGCAGCAGCCGTGGGTGATGGCTACCCGACCAACAGCGCGCTTCCCTGCATGGCCG
This sequence comes from Pseudomonas sp. B8(2017), assembly GCF_002113575.1. NCBI lineage: Bacteria > Pseudomonadati > Pseudomonadota > Gammaproteobacteria > Pseudomonadales > Pseudomonadaceae > Pseudomonas > Pseudomonas sp. B8(2017). The sequence goes on from NZ_NEIO01000038.1 coordinate 5,371, forward strand.
CGCTCGCGGATAATCCCTCCATTCCAATAAACAGCCTGTGAGTGGGTATGAGTGATTCCGTAGTCAGCCTCGGCCAGCCTGAAACCGAAGGGGGGCGCAAGACGCGCAAGAACAACCCCGAGAAAACGCGCGAGGACATCCTCCAGGCCGCCATCAACGAGTTCGTCCAGCAAGGGCTGGCCGGTGCCCGCGTCGACGCCATCGCCGAGCGCACCGCCACCTCCAAGCGCATGATCTACTACTACTTCGGCAGCAAGGAGCAGCTGTACTGCGAGTGCCTGATCAAGCTGTACGGCGACATCCGCAAGACCGAGCAAAGCCTGGACCTGGAGTCGCTGCCGGCCGAGCAGGCTATCCGCCGGCTGGTGGAGTTCACCTTCGATCACCACGACCGCAACGTCGATTTCGTGCGGATCATCTGCACCGAAAACATCCACTACGGCGAGTACGTCAAGCAGTCGCCGGCGATTCGCGAAATGAGCAGCCTGGTGCTCGAGGCCCTGGGCAGTACCTTGCGACGTGGGGTGCAGGAAGGTGTGTTCCGCGCCGGCATCGAGGTCATCGACCTGCACATGCTGATGAGCTCGTTCTGCTTCTACCGGGTTTCGAACCGCCATACCTTTGGCGAGATCTTCCAGATCGACCTGTCCGATGAGCAGGTCAAGCTGCGTCACAAGGCCATGATCTGTGATGCGGTGTTGCGGTACATCCAGATCGAGCGCCGCCCCTGAAAGTTCTCTAGTGCCTGGGCCGGCCTCTTCGCGGGTAAACCCGCTCCCACAAGGATCGCCGCTGTCCCAAAGATTTGCACAGTACCTGTGGGAGCGGGTTTACCCGCGAAAGGGCCGGCCCAGGCGACACATGAATGACGCCTTGGCGCTCACTCGCCCAACCGCTGCTCACGCGACGGCGGGTAGCCAAAGTAAGCCGCGTAGCATTTGCTGAAGTGCGACACCGAAACAAACCCGCAAGCCACTGCCACTTCCATCACCGACAGGTCGGAATATTGCAACAGGCGGCGGCTCTTGGTGATGCGCAGCTCCATGTAGTAACGCCGCGGCGAAGTGCCCAGCTGGGCCTGGAACAGGCGGTCGATCTGCCGGCGCGAGCGCCCGCTGTAGGCGGCCAGCTGGTCGAGGCTGAGGGTTTCCTCGAGGTTGTTCTCCATCAGTTCGACGATGGTGCGCAGGTGCAGGCTCATGGATTTCTTCGCGCCTGGGCCGACCTGGCGGTAGCGGGCACCGGAGAACGACAGGATTTCCTCGACGCCTTCGGCCAGGCCGTCGCCATACAGCCGGCGCACCAGGCCGAGCATCAGCTCCATGGCGCCATTGGGGCTGGCAGCGCTGAGGCGGTCGCGGTCGAGGGTGAAGCTGGCCGGGGTGATCCGCGTCTGCGGGCTGCGCTCGGACAGGCTGGCGCGCTGTTCGGGGTGGATACTGCAGCCATAGTCGTCCAGCACCCCGGCGCGGCCAAGGAACCACGCGCCGTTCCACAACCCGCCCAGGGCCATGCCGTGGGCCGCGCAATCACCCAGCAGGCGGTCGAGCTCGGGGTACTTCAATGGCGTGCGCAGGCCGCCGCAGATCACCAGCAGGTCCAGCTCCTTCAGCGCCTCGGCGGACAACTCGGTGGCCACCAGCTCCAGCCCCAGGTCGCTGAGCACGCGGTCGCCTTCCAGCGACAGCGGGGTGAACTGGAAGCTGTCGGCGCGCAGCAGGTTGGCCGTGACCAGCACGTCCATGGCCACGGTGAAGCTGGCCATCGAGAAGTGTTCGAGCAATACGAAATCGACCCGATAGGGGGCCTGGGCATTGGCGCTGGTGGACTTCAGCCGCAGCATGTTGCTGGTACTGGTCTTCTTGCTGAACTGGCGTGGCGTGGGCACTCTGGACTCCGCTTCCTGGCTGGCCTCGAGAGTGTGGCGGGTGGCCGGGGGAAAGACAATCTCCCGGGTGGCCGTGTCGTGTTCCAGGTCGTGTTCAGGCAACCTGTCTGGCTTGGCCGGTTGCCGCTATGCTGATGCTCCCGTGACTGAGGATACCCTTGATGAAGTACGCCGCTGCTCTGTTGCTTTGCCTGATGCCATTGCTGGCCAATGCCCTGGAACCGGGCGACAAGCTCGCCCCGTGGACACTGCTCGACCAGCACGACCAGGCTTACAGCCTCGGCGCCGGTACGCACATCCTGCTGGTGGCGCGCGACATGGACGGTGCCAAGCTGGTGAAGGCGGCGCTGGCCGAACAGCCCAAGGGTTACCTGGAGGCGCGCGATGCGGTGTTCGTCGCCGACATCCAGCGCATGCCGGCGCTGATCAGCAAGCTGTTCGCCATCCCCGCCATGCGCGATTACAACTACCGAGTGCTGCTCGACCGTGACGGGCGGGTGGCCAGCCGTTATCCCGTGCAGGATGGCCAGGTGCAGTGGTTGCAACTGGAGCAAGGCAAGCTGGTGAGCCAGCGGGCATTTGCCGATGCGCCGGCGTTGAAGGCGGCGCTGGAGACTGCACCACGGCATTGAGAGCTGTCACTGCACCCTGTAGGAGCGGCCTTGTGTCGCGATGGGCTGCAAAGCAGCCCCCTGCGGTCTTTCGTAGGGCAAAAATCCTGGGGCTGCTGCGCAGCCCATCGCGACACAAGGCCGCTCCTACAACGGGCCGCGGTGCCATGCCGCCAGCCAAATCAATCTGAACCCTCGGCAGCCTCTGCAACCCAACCCATTACATGCCAAATGGGAGAGCGCTATGGAAATCGGAACGATCTGGATCATCGTCGCGGCCTTTGTGATCCTGCTGGAAATCTGGGCCATCTGGCACATCATCGGCAGTGACCGGCGCGCCGAACGCAAGATGCTGTGGATCGTGTTCGTGGTCTACGCGCCATTCCCCGGTTTGCTGTTCTGGGCCTGGCGCGGGCCTCGGGCGGTGAAGGGCAGGGCGGTACTGCAGGAAAAATGACGGTGCGCGGCATCAGGCGCGGGGGCGCCTGATGCCGTCGCTGTTCATTTGGGCAGGATGTCGAAGCGAATGGCTGCGCCCAGCCCGTCCACCATCAGGCAACCGTAGAACTTCACGGTCGACAGCACACGCAGTTGCTTGAGCGCTTCATGGATGTAGTCGTGAAGCAGCTTTTCGGCTTCGCGCTTGCGCTCTGCAAGTGTGGCGCCTTTGAGTGTGACCATCCCGAGCAGGGTGGTCTCAATGTGCTCGACGGTGTTCAGGCCAATTTTCTCGCGCAGGTGCAGACGGGCCTGCGCCGCATCGGTTTCATCTCGGGCAGGGTTGTTTGGCTTGATGGTGTAGGCCAGTTGGAAATTGTATTTGCTCATCGCTTTATCCTTGTTACGTACAGGCCTCCATGCCGGGCCTCGCAATCTAGCGCCTGACGGCCACTTCGCATATGAACGCGTGGTTCACGGAAGCTCGTGCGCTGTGCGAAACGTCCTACACTCGACGCCTGTTTCGCGGGCAAGCCCGCCCCTGAAAACCGCGCTTGACCTCGAGTTAACTCAAGGTTCGATACTCCGTCCCTCTTCCAACTGATCGAGGGTTTACCGTGAGCCATTCAACCGCGTTCCAGCTGAGCAATCCCGAAGGCCTGTACGACCCCAGCGGCAACGCCTATTCCCATGTCGCCGAGGTGCATGCCGACAGCCGCCTGCTGTTCATCGCCGGCCAGGGCGGGGAGGGCCGCAACGGGCAGCTGTCGCCGCTGTTCGCCGAGCAGGCGCGCCAGGCACTGGCCAACCTGGAGGTTGCCCTGGCGTCGAAAGGCGCCAGCCTGGCCCAGGTGTTCAAGCTGACCCTGCTGATCGTCGAGCATTCCGAAACGCGCCTGCGTGAGTGGGTAGCCGAGGCTGACAGGGCCTGGGGCCCTTGCATGAAGCCGACCTGCACGCTGATACCGGTACCCCGGCTGGCGCTGGACGGCATGCTGGTGGAGATCGAGGCGGTGGCAGCGGTATAGGTCCGGGCGATTCGGTGGTGGCGTCAGATAAATACTATGTTGTATATCGGTGCTGGCCCTACCAGCATGGCCGCCATGACAACAATTGATCTCAGAGGTGACCACACCATGAGCACCGGCACCACCACGCTCACCGACCGCAAGGCCCGGGCCTGGCTCTGGCCTGCACTTTTCAGCCTGGTGGCCTTCGCTGCCAACTCGGTGTTCTGCCGGCTGGCGCTGAAGGACGGGGCCATCGACCCGGCATCCTTCACCGTGGTGCGCCTGGCCAGTGGTGCACTGTTTCTGCTGCTGTTGATCCGCCTGCGCAAACCCGCGCTTGCCATGGGGGGCAGCTGGCGCGGCGGCCTGGCACTGTTCCTGTACGCGTTCCTGTTTTCTGCGGCGTACCTGCAGCTGGGCGCAGGCGCGGGTGCGTTGCTGCTGTTCGGCGCGGTGCAGATCACCATGTTCGGCTTTGCCTGGTACAAAGGCGAACCTATCACCGCGCGGATGCTGCTGGGCATGCTGATCGCCTTCGCCGGCCTGCTGGTGCTGCTGTTGCCCGGTACCGCGGCGCCACCCTTTGCCAGTGCCTTGCTGATGGCCCTGTCCGGCGTGGCCTGGGGCGTGTACACGCTGTTGGGCAAAGGCTCACCCAGGCCGCTGGCCGACACTGCCGGCAATTTCGCCCGGAGCCTGCCGTGCCTGGTGCTGCTGGCGCCGATGCTGTTGCTGGGCGCTGGCTTGCACCTGAGCCCGCTCGGCTTGCTGTATGCGCTGGGCTCCGGTGTGCTGGCCTCAGGTGCGGGCTATGCCGTGTGGTACGGCGTGGTCAGGCAAGTCAGCGCGCAACAGGCGGCGACCATGCAACTCAGCGTCCCGGTGATTGCGGCGTTGGGCGGGGTTGGCCTGATCGGCGAGCCATTGTCGTTGCGCTTGCTGGTGGCGTGCGTGGTGGTGCTGGGCGGTATCGCCCTGGCGCTGGCGCCACGGCGTTAAAAGAAACTGCGTTGCGCCTTGAGCGTGACCATGCTGTTGCAATAGGTGTTGATGCCCGAGTACGCATCACACCCGCCTCCACTGAGGTTGGAGTTGCTGTAGATCAGGTTCAGGTCGATGCCGAGCCAGGGCCGGGACAGCTCCAGCGACCAATCGGAAAAGGCATTCACTTGGCTGCCATCACCAATGGTGAATGGCGTACCCAGACGGTGATGGGCGAGCTTGACGCTCAGGTCGACGTCAAACAGTGGCAATTGGCCGAAGTCTGCGAATAGCGTGCCGGTGCGGTTGTCGGGGTTGTTGCGCAGCGCTCCACCGAAACGGCTGCCCAGCACCGAAACGCCGCCGTACAGGGCATAGCTGTCGGGGCCTGAGATGTTTGGCTGACTATAATGGATCAACCCCACCTCGTAACCCAGGCTACTGTCGAACTGGTGCTTGTAGCCCAGGTAACTGTCCAGCCGCAGGGTGGAGTCGGGCGTCACGCCCATGCTCGGGGCGTACTGGCCAAGGTACCAGCCGCTGGGGTGGCTGAAGTCGAGGCCGCCGTGGAATGCACCGATGGCGCTGGGCGATATCAGCCCCTGGGCCATGCTGCGTGAGGGGGTGGTGCCGAGCGTGAAGTCGAAGCCGCCCAGTTCGCGTTTGATCTGTTGGGCCAGCAGCATGGGGCTGAACAGCAGTGCAGCACTCAGCAACAGAAGGGGCCTGGTCATGGTCTCCGTCCTGGAAGGCTTGCGGTTGAGCGGTAGAGCATACCTGTGCAGGTAACGGGAGGGAACCGCTGACTAGCCCACTCAGCCTTTGGTCGAACGGTCGGCGTCGGCAGCTTCGGTCACCACAGGCAGGTTGCCGGCACGCTGGATTACCCGCCGTTGCTGCTCGTAGTCGTCCAGCGACAGGCCACGGCGTTGCAAGGCTTCCAGTTGCAGCTGACGGGTTTCTTCGGCGGTGTAAGGGCGCAGTTCGGGGTGGCTGGCACAGCCGCTGATGATGGCGATGGCAATAACGGCAAGGGTGGCGGACAGCAGGCGGGCCAAGGTGTTCATCAGGTAGCTCCAGGGGCCGGGGTGGTGGGCGGCGAGTCGATGGAGCTAGGTTATTCGGCCATGTCGTTCGGCAGAAATTGCCATTCTCGATAGTGACTATCGATGGTTCCTGGGAGGGTGCGATGGGGCAAGACGAGCAACCGCGTAAATGGGGCGTGCTGGAACCGATCGACCGGATCACCGAAGTCATCTTCGGCCTGTTGATGGCGATGACCTTCATCGGCTCGCTGAGCGTGGCCACCGCAGGGCGCGAAGACGCGCGGCTGATGCTGATTGCCGCGCTCGGCTGCAACCTGGCCTGGGGCCTGGCCGATGCCGTCATCTACCTGCTGCGTACCTGGACCGAACGCACCCGCAGCCGGACCTTGCTGGCCCGCCTGCAAGCCGGTGATATCAACCAGGGGCGCAGGTTGATTGCCGATACGTTGCCAGAGCGCATCGGCCTGGCACTGGATGAAGACGGGCTGGAGATGCTGCGCGGGCGCATGCTGCGTGATGCTGGCCGCCCGCTGCCGGCACGCCTGGGGCTGGATGATTTCAAGGCGGCCCTGGCCACTTTCCTGCTGGTGGTACTGGCAACCTTCCCGATGGTCATTCCGTTCCTGCTGATCGAGACCACCGGTACGGCCATCCGTGTATCGAACCTGGTCGCCCTGGCCATGCTCTTCCTTGCGGGCTGGCTGCTGGCACGCTATTCCGGTGGCCGTACGCTGTTGACCGGCGTGGTCCTGGCGGTAGTCGGTGCGTCACTGATCCTGGCGATCATCGCCTTGGGCGGCTGAGCACCGCCCGCTCAATATTTCATGTCGCGGGCGCGCTCACGGCCTTGCTGCTTGGTGTGGCGTTTGTCCTGTCGGCAGCCGGCGTTGCTTTGCTGGTCGGCGTGGCGGCAGTCCTGTTTGGTCTGCCGCGCGTCCTGGCGGGTTTCCTGCCGCACATCGCGGGCCTCGCGGCGCCGTTCGGCGCGGTCGGTGGCCGCCCAGGCCGAGGTGCAGAGCACGGCCAGCATGATCACGGCGATGAGGCGGGGCGTGTTCATCAGGGTGGGCTCCTTTTTTGGATACGGTCTTGTGCATGCACCGGCCTCTTCGCGGGCACGCCCGCTCCCACAGGTACTCCACAATGTTCGAACCTGTGGTGACCCTGTGGGAGCGGGCGCGCCCGCGAAAGGGCCGGTACAGTCAATTACAGATCTCAGCCCAGCCCTGATATAGATTCAAAAGCAGCAACCACCCTCACCTTTAGAGCGCGAAAAGTTTGCGCCCGCACATCTGGCCAAAAGCATCGCCATTGCTACCCTTAATCCACGCGGTCTGATCTCATGGAGAGAAGCGATGCGCATCCCACTGTCAGCGGTCCTGTCGGTAATCCTGTATCTGAGCGCCACGCCCGGCCTGGTGCTGGCAGAAGACGTACCTGCCCCCGACCCGGCACCACAAGCCGACACGGTCGCGGCCAAGGACCCGGTGTTCACCCAGGAGCAACTGGACCAGATGCTCGCGCCCATCGCGCTGTACCCCGATGCGCTGCTGGCCCAGGTATTGATGGCCTCCACTTATCCGGGGCAGGTGAGCGAAGCGGTGACCTGGTCCAAGGCCAACCCCAAGGCCACCGGCGACGATGCCGTCAAGAAGGTGGCGAATCAACCCTGGGACCCAAGCGTACAAGCGCTGGTGGCCTTCCCGCAGGTGCTGGCAACCTTGGGGCAGGACCCGGTCTGGGTGCAGCGGCTGGGCGACGCCTTCCTCGCGCAGCCCGACGATGTCATGGGCGGCGTGCAGCGCCTGCGTCACCAGGCCCAGGCCGCCGGCAACCTGCAGAGCAACCAGTACCAGAACGTGACCGTGCAGACCGCCCCGGCACCGGCACCGGCCTCCAGCGGTAGCAGCACCCAGGTGGTTACGGCCAGCAGCCCGCCCACCACCATCATCATCGAGCCGTCCGACCCGCAAGTGGTGTATGTGCCCACTTACAACCCGACCACCACCTACGGCACCTGGGCCTACCCGGCTTCGCCGCCGGCGTACTACCCGCCACCGCCCATGTACTACCCCGGTTCCGCGCTGGTGGCGGGCCTGGCCTTCGGTACCGGCGTGGCGATCGTTGCCTCGCTGTGGGGTGACTGCGACTGGGGCAACAACGACATCGACATCGACGTCAACCGCTACAACAACATCAACGCCAACAACCGCATCACCAACAACCAGAACAAATGGCAGCACAACGCCGCCAACCGCGACGGCGTGCCGTACCGCGACTCCCGCAGCCGCCAGCAGTACGGTCGCCAGCTGGACGGTGCCACCCAGCGTACTGCCTTCCGCGGCGATGACGCCCAGCGCGCCCAGGCGCGGGACAAGGCCAGGGCGTCGATGGACCGGGCCGGCATCGAACGGCCGGCCACCAGCAACCGCCAGGCACGCCAGCAGATGCGCGAGGCGCAAGCGGGCAATTCGGTCGGCAACCGCATGCAACCTCGTAGCGACAACCCGCGGACGACCGACCGCCGACAGGAAACCCGCAACACCCAGGCTCGGCAGCAGAACAACCAGGTGAATCAGCGCAGGCAGGGTGAAGGCCAGGGGCGGCAGCTGGCGCAAAACCGGCCGTCCAATACCGCCGGCCGGGCGCGTAACAATGCCTTCGACGGCGTGCGTTCACCTTCGCGCACCAGCGCGCAGGCCAGCCGTGGCCGCACCAGCCAGTCGTTCGCCCAGCGCCCGAGCGCATCGCGTGCCGCCGGGCAACAGATTTCCCGGCCCAGTGCACCCGCACGCCGCGGGGGAGGTGGCCGTCGATGAACCGCCAATCGATAGCGGCACTGGTAATCGCAGCCGGTATGGCCTGGTCAGCCCTGGCCGCTGCGCAGGAAGTCTTCCCGACACCGGAGAAGGCCGTGGAATCCTTTGTCGCGGCGCTGGGCGAGGAGAAACCTGATGAAGCCCGCCTGGCCCGGTTGCTGGGCGATGACTGGCGTACCTACATACCGCGCGGCGGTGTGCAACGCAGTGACGTGGACACGTTCCTGGAGCAGTATCGCGCGCAGCACAGCATCGACATGTCGGGGGCAAACAAGGCCATCCTCGCGGTGGGCAGTGATCACTGGACGTTGCCCATACCGTTGACCAAAGGCAGCCAGGGTTGGCGTTTCGACCTCAAGGCCGGTAGCTCTGAAATCCGCGCCCGGCGTATTGGCCGCAACGAGCTGGGCGCCATGCAGTCGATGCTGGCCTACCACGATGCGCAGATGGACTATGCCAGCCAGGACCACAACGGCAACGGTGCGCTGGAATACGCGCAGAAGATATTCAGCGAGCCCGGCAAGCATGACGGGCTGTACTGGGATGACGATGGCGATGGCCAGGTCAGCCCGCTGGGCCCGCTGTTCGGCCAGGACATGGTCGGCGACGCCTGGTATGGCTACCACTTCCGCATCCTCGATGCACAGGGCCCATCCGCCCCCGGCGGTGCCTACAGCTACCTGATCGGCAACCAGATGAGCCGTGGCTTCGCCATGGTCGCCTGGCCGGCCAGGTACGATGACACCGGGGTGATGAGCTTCATGATCAGCCATGACGGCGAGGTGTTCGAGAAAGACCTCGGGCCGCAAGGCGACAAGCTGGCCAAGGAGATGAAACGCTTCGACCCGGATGACAGCTGGAAGGTGGTGGATGTGCCGGCGGGGGATTGAGTGAGCCGCACCCGCCGTGGCCGGTTCAAGGGGCGGTTCGCGATTCAAGGTCCATATCAGCTGGCCAGCTCACTTTGGGTGCCAGGCGCAGGGCGAACTCACACCAGAGCACATCGTTGTGATCCTTGGGGGGGCCGGGTGGTGGCAGGGCTGAGGGGCCTTCCTGCATGTAGGTGCAGATGTAGGCCCAGGCATGCTGGTCGGCACCCATCGTACTCAGGTGAAAACGGTCGATGACGTTGTTCGTGCCCGGCGCGACGATGGACAGCATGACACCCCATTTGAAAATGACCCCACCGTTTGGCAGGGCGCCGGTTTGTGACCAGCGCTCGGCACGAACTTGGGACCAGTCGTAGCTGACCGGCACGACCTGGCCTTTGTCGAAGGGGTTCCACCATTGGCGTTTGAAGTTGTAGGCGTAGATTTTCTGGCGCGCCCGGTTGAACCTGATGGGTTCGTCGCGAGGTGGAGAAATATCCATGCGAAGGCCTATAGTAACCAGCCAGGTAACCAGGAGGATTTCAGATATTGAGAGCAGCAGCGATTCAAAATTTCGGGGGTCGAGCGTAAGTGTCATCATGTAAAGGCTAAAGGCGAAAAGTATGCACAAGAGGAAGGCAAAGGCTGAAATCACCCCTCGTGATGATACGCTTTGTCGCGGAATCTCTAAGTAAGTCATGCACTGATGGTTAGGTATTTGATTGCCCATATATTTTTCTATTGAGTTGACTGTGTAAGGGGCGGGGAGGTCTTCCTTCCAGCCCGGGCAGGCAGGATTTAATAAGGGTCGGGCCATTTTGTCAGGGGCTCCAAGCTGTGCATGTAGTTTTCTGTTATTGTTACATGGGCATGCCCAAGTTCGTCCTGCTTGTCTGGCCAGTAACGCAGGCTAAATTCAATGGCGTTGATGTGATGATCTACCAGCAAAGGCAGAGTCCCCTGTATGGTCAACGTACTGTTCTTGTTGTTGAAACGCACCAAAGGCTGTGGGTTGTCAATGTGGCCGAAGACTCCTTTTCCCTTTGGTAGGCTGATCTGCAATTGGTTAGTCGGAGTACTATCACCCGATACGGTAATGATTTCTCTTTGAGCGCCAGTACGATGAATGCTTAAATGCCACTCATGGCGAGATGTACCCTCGGCGTATTTAGGCAAGAGGAAGTAATAATTAAGTGTGTATTCTGCGGCTATTGCGGGCTCGTTGCCGATGATCATCCCTTTTGGTTCGGAAGTCTGCATGTTCGTATGATTGGTGAGTTGAGTCCTTATGGAAATCTCGGCTTGAACGCCAATTGCTGCCGCATTCAAAGCACCAATTGCAGTGTCAAGATGCTTGGCTTCGGTCCAGAGACGGTTGTCTTCAGATAATCCCCATCTGCTTTGACGAGCCCAAAGCTCTGTTGGAGAGGATTCGTTTTGCTTCGCCTCGGAAGCTATTGCATAGGCGGCCAGTCCTAGAATGATAGCTATACCGATTGGGCCAAATAATGTGGCGGGGCCGAAAGCTCCAAGTACACCTGCAATGGCGGAAGCGCCAGCCATTATGCCCGCAGTCCTGTATCCATCTGCTGACGTTAAATCTCCGCGCTTATGAGTACGCAGGCTGGCGAACAGGTACTGTGCCCCATCCATCATTCCAGCTATTCCCGCAATGCCGGCGCCGTATCGAGCAATACCGGTTCCCAAAGACGTTGTCGTCACTGTTCCGGGCCACGGGATCTTCGGGCGTATGACTGCAACAGCCAGTCCTGCCGCCTCCACACTCGCCCCCAACAAACCCAGGGAGGAAGACCAGATCGCCGCAAGCGCCTCCGGGTTGTCCTGATGCGTCTCTTGCAACGCCCGATAGTTCTTGCCCAGGCTATCCTGCTGGAACCATATGCCCCCCAAGGCAAGCAGCAGCTTCACGCTTCCGCTACTCGCTGCAGCATCCCGCAGGCTGCGCATCGCATCGCTTGCCACGCTTTGCGCGGCCGTAGAACTGATCTTCAAACCACTCGTAACCTGCGCACGCAGCGTACCCGCACCAATCGCAACATTGCGTACCAGCGCCCCGACGCCACCGGCTGCACCCTCGCGCAACTGCACCAGCCGCGCCTGCAAACTTTCTGCACTTTCCAACGTCCAGAGCATCACCTCGATCATCTGGCTACGATTACCCGCTGCCGCAATATTGATCGCGCCACTGAGCACCATGGCCCGCACCTTGCGGCCCAGGGGATCACGGAACTGCTTGTCTACCTGCTGCAGAAACGCATCGGTCCGCGCCTCCAGGGCTTCATTGAGCAGGCTCATGTATTCGCCCACTGTCAGCGACACC
>NZ_NEIO01000039.1:0-15388 GCF_002113575.1 Pseudomonas sp. B8(2017)
GTTACTTTTTGTCGCGTTTGACAAAAAGTGACTCGCCGTAAGGGCGAAAAGGTGAGTAAGCGTCGCCATCGTAAATGGACTATGCGCGAGATCAAGACCGGTACTTTTCCGCTCTTCGCTCTTCGCTTTCAAGCGTGGGCATCAACAACAAGGTCAACATTCATTTTCGAAGGTGGCGCTTAATCACCTTTCCGCCCTTACGGCGGGTCACTTTTTGTCAAACGCGACAAAAAGTAACCAAAAAACGCTGGCTCCTATCATCCGGCCCCTACGCTGCGCTCCGGGGTCCCCTCGCTACGGGCCTGCTCCCGGGAGTACGCGCTGCAGGCCCCATCCATGGGGCCTCAGCGCTTGACGGGCATCCATGCCCGTCACCTCCCTCCGCAGTCCCTTCGCTCGGCCTCCTGAAGTCGCAATCGGCGGCGCCTGAACTATCGCGCGCTTAGAAGCAAAAGCCGAAGCAGGAGCAGGAGCAAGAGCAAGAGCAAGAGCAAGAGCAAGAGCAAGAGCAAGAGCAAGAGCAGCCAGGTTATGGCTGGGAGGCAATGGCCTTTTCGATGGCTGCCCGGAACGCTGGATCATCCGGCTTGGTCAGGCTGGAAAAGTTACCAATCACTTTGCCCTTGCGGTCTACCACGTACTTGTAGAAATTCCACTTCGGCGCACTGCTCTGGCTGGCCAGTTCCGCGAACAGCGGTATCGCATCCGCGCCCCGAACCGCCTGTGTCTTGGTCATGGTAAAGGTGACGCCATAGTTGGCATAACAAACCTTGGCAGTCTTTTCGCTATCGGCGTCCTCCTGCTTGAAGTCATTGGACGGCACGCCAAGCATTTCCAGGCCTTGCTCGTGATATTCCTTGTATGCCGCCTCAAGCCCCTCGAACTGCGGCGCAAAACCGCAGTAACTGGCCGTGTTGACCACCACCAGCGGCTTGCCGGCAAAGCGCTGGCACAGGTCCACCTGCCCCTTGCCCCGCAACTCTGGCAGGCTACCCTGCAACAACGCCGGGCAATCGGCAGCCCAGCTCGATGCGCCGGCAAGCAGGGCCAGCACCGGCACCGTCAACCAATGTGCACGCATGACTCGTTTCTCCCGCAAGACAATCCCTGAACTTGCAGGGTAGCGCCTAACAAACACTCATGCCCAGCTGCATCAGCGCCATCCCGCCCTTGTGCCAGCCCCACCACACCAGCGCCAGCAGCAACAGGGCGGCGACGGCCAGTAGCCCTCGAGCCAGGTAGCGGTTCATGCGGCCTGGGCCTGCAGGCGGGCGACCGGGCGTTCGCGCACGGGCCAGTTGAGGGCGGCAGCCAGCAGGCTGAGCAGGATGGAAATCTGCCAGACCAGGTCGTAGCTGCCGGTGCGGTCATACACCACCCCGCCCAACCAGCCGCCCAGGAAGGCGCCCAGCTGGTGGAACAGGAAGACGATACCGCCAAGCATGGACAGGTTGCGCACGCCGAACACAGTGGCCACCGTGCCGTTGGTCAACGGCACCGTGGACAACCACAGCAGGCCCATGGCGATGCCGAACAGGTAAGCGCTGACTTCAGTCACCGGCGCCCAGAGGAACAGCACGATCACTACCGCACGCAGCAGGTACAGCCCGGTCAGCAGGCGCGGCTTGGACATGCGCCCGCCCAGCCAGCCCGCGGTGAAGGTACCGACGATATTGAACAGGCCTACCAGCGCCAGCACCGTTGTGCCGGTGGTCGCGGCCAGGTGCTGGTCGACCAGGTAGGCCGGCAGGTGCACGCCAATGAACACCACCTGGAAACCACAAACGAAAAAGCCCAGCGCCAGCAACCAGAAGCCGGAGTGCGAGCACGCCTCGCGCAAGGCCTGACCCAGGGTCTGTTCGGCACCATGGGTGGGCAGCGGCCGGTCGCGCAGCAGGCCGACGAAGGGCACGATCAGCGCCACCATCAGGCCCAGTACCAGCAACGCTGCGGACCAGCCCAGCCACTGGATCAGGCCGAGGGTGCCCGGCAACATGGCGAACTGGCCGAAAGAACCGGCAGCGCTGGCAATGCCCATGGCCATGCTGCGCTTCTCCGCCGGCACGGCACGCCCGACCACGCCGAGGATGACCGAGAACGAAGTGCCGGACAGGCCGATGCCGATCAGCAAGCCGGCACTCAGCGACAACGACCAGGCCGAGTCGGCCATGCCCATCAGCACCAACCCGGCAGCGTAGAGAATACCGCCAATGATCACCACCCGCGCCGCACCCATGCGGTCGGCCAGGGCGCCGGCGAACGGTTGCGCCAGCCCCCAGATCAGGTTCTGCAAGGCAATGGCGAAGGCGAATACCTCACGCCCCCAGCCGAAGTCCGCGCTCATAGGCGCCAGGAACAGGCCGAAGCCGTGCCGTACACCCAGGGACAGCGCCAGGATCAGCGCTGCCCCCACCAATACCCACCCGCTGGTTCGCCACACCGAAGTCATTGTCGTTATCTCCAGCACATCGCAAGGTTTTACGGGTATATACCCGCTTATAGTTGTATCAATTCAAGCCAGCTGGTTCAGCAAACGCACCAGTTCATCCCGCTGCCCTGCCCCCAGCCGCTCTACCAGTTCGGCCTGAGCCTGTTCCCAGGCTGGATGGGCAGCGTGCAGCAGCTGGGTACCGGCCTCGGTCAGCAGCACCACGCGGTTGCGCTGGTCGTCACCATCAGCCAAGGCCACCAGCCCTTCAGCCTCCAGCACCCGCAGGTTGCGGCCCAGGGTACTACGTTCCAGGCCCATGGCCTCCGCCAGGGTGGTGATACTGGGGCGATCGAGCCGCTGCAGATGACGCAACAGGGAAAACTGGGCGACATTGACCCCGAAGCCGGCAAGGGCCTCGTCGTAATGCCGGCTCACCCCACGGGCGGCACGACGCAGATGGGTGCAGATGCATTCACTGGTCAACATGGATACGTGTATATACCCGCGTCATGTGTGTTGCAAGAGATTTAACGATTACCGACGCCCCTCAGCCCTGATGCCTGTCAGATAGCGTTAAGTGGGGCTGCTACGCAGCCCATCGCCGGCAAGCCAGCTCCCACAGGTACAGCGTTGCTCTCGAGGTTGTCGCCGTAACTGTGGGAGCTGGCTTGCCGGCGATGGGCCGCAAAGCGGCCCCCAATTACTTAACCCGGTTCAAGCGCCGGCGAATCGGCTCGAAACCTACTGTAGCCTTGCGCACCAGCGGGTCTGGAGCGCCCTGCTCGATTGCCTGCCAATAGCGCCACGGCACCTTGGCCGAGCCCAATTCGTAGTCCATGCCGTCCCAGTTATCCTCACGGAAGCTGTAGAAGGCCCAGTGCAACCGATGGCGATCCAGTACGCTGAGCACATCTTCCAGGTATTGCCGGCAGCCCGGCAGCCTGCGCATACAGCCGAACTCGCCCACCACCAACCGCGAGCGAGGCACGTTCATGGCCGCGGCCCAGTCCAGCGGCTGGCGCAGGTATTGCGCCACACGCTGGCCATCCCACTGCTGCGTCTGCCCCGCGAACGGTGCCGGGCCGGGATAGGCGATGGGTTGCTTGCGCGTCATGTTCGGTGCACTGGTCACCAGATAGGGTTCGTACATGTGCACGCTGTACAGCACTCGCTGGTCTTCCAGAGGTGCCGGCCAGTAACCGAAGGCGTCGGCGGCGGCGAACCAGCCGGCATCGAGCATGACCGGCGTGTCCGCGTCCTCCTCGCGAATGGCCGCTATCAACTGCCGATACAGGGCCGGCAGATCACGCGCACTGCCCTGCTGCCGTGCATACCACTGCTGCATTTGCCCAGGGTCGGCATGCTCGGCCAGGCCACCTTGCTTCTCCGGGGCGGGCTCGTTGACCAGGTTGTAGGCGGCGATGGCCGGGTGACCTTTCAGCTCACGGGCCAGATCCCGCCAGAAGGCCGCAGCCTGCAACCAGTAGCGTTTGTCCTGCCAGAGGCGGTCGTCGAACTGGCCCTGGTTGTTCTGCGACCAGCGCATGCCGGGTAGCGAAAGCGGTGCGATGACCACCTTGAGGCCGGCCTTATGGGCGCGGTCGAGGGTGGCTCGCAGCGTGGCCAGGTCGGCCGCAGGCAGGCCTTGGTAGGCATCGGCATCGCCGAGGAGGAAGTCGCGTTCCGCCGGCTGCCATTTGTCGTAGGACAGCCGCACCCAGGTCGCGCCATAACCGCTCAAGGCGTCGAAGTAGGCTTGATCAGGCGGCAGCCGGTTGAAGCTGTTGCCACCGTGGCGGGGGGCGTTCCAGAAAGCCATGAGATCGGCTGCCATGGCAGCAGGCCCCATGGCCAACAAAAACGCAGCGAGAATGACATGACGCATGGTGCCGACACTCCTCGACAGTTTGCGGGAGGGACAAGCATACGCCAGTGAAAAAATGCCGGTTCTTGCTGAGTTTTTTCAGGAATTTACCAACACGTTAGGCTCAGAAACGCCCTACAGAAACACCCTGCTTGCGCGGTCACTTGTAGGAGCGGCCTTGTGTCGCGAAAGGGCTGCAAAGCAGCCCCACGATTTCAGCGTTAGTGCATAAATTGCCGGGGCTGCTTTGCAGCCCTTTCGCGACACAAGGCCGCTCCTACAGGGTCCAGAGCAAGGCTCAGAGGCCCAACGCCAACCCCAGCACCACGGCCAGTTCGAGCAACTCCAGCATTGCACCAGCGGTATCGCCGGTAGTCCCGCCCAGGCGCCGGCACATCAGTTGTCGCAACCAGGCAAACACCGCCAACGCCAGCACCACGACCCACCCGCCCAGGACCAGGCAAAAAAGCACACAGCCCAGCAGCACCCAGCCGGCCGTATGCCGGGGCAGGTGCTCGGCCAGCGCTTGCCCCAAACCACCCTGTCGTACATAAGGCGTACTCAGGAACAACCCAAGCATCGCCGCCCGCCCGATCAACGGTGCCAGTAGCAACTGCGCGCCAATGCCCTGCTCGACCAGCACCCACAACGCGCAGAACTTCAGCAACAGCACCAGCACCAGGGTCACCACGGCAATCGGCCCGCTACGCGGGTCTTTCATGATCAGCAGGGTGCGTTCGCGGTCACCGAAACCACCCAGCCAAGCGTCGGCGCTGTCCGCCAGGCCATCCAGATGCAAGGCGCCACTGAGCAACACCCACAACGTCAGCAGCAGGGCCGCGTGCAACGGCGCCGGTGTACCCTCCAGCAAGTGGCTGGCCAGCCACAGCAACAGGCCGAACAGCAACCCGACCAGCGGGTAGCAGAGCAGCGAGCGCCCCATCTCGCGCGGCGCCGGCATGCCCGGCAGACTCACCGGCAGGCTGCTGAGAAACTGCAAGGCAATCCACAACGGCAACATTTCAGCGTCCCTCGACCAACTGGCCGTCGTCACCCGGCACCAATCGCATCAGCGCAGCGTGGCCGACTTCGACCTGCAGCAACTGCGCCCTCGGCAAACCACGGGCACGGGCCAGCAGCAACCGCATCACGCCGCCATGGGTGACCAGCAGCACACGCTTGCCAGCATGCTGATGGCTCAGGCGCTCGACAGCCGCCAGCACACGCTCGGCGAACGCCTCGACCGGCTCGCCATTGGGCGGTGTAAACGCGTAAGGGTCCGCCCAGAAGCGCCCCAGCGCGTCCGCCTGGTCTTCCATGATCTGCGCCGCACTACGGCCTTCCCAGTCGCCAAAATGCAGCTCCTGCAACGCCGCTTCGCGCTGTACCGGCAGGTTCAGCCGCTCGCCCAGTTCCTCGGCAAAACGCGCACAGCGCTGCAGCGGCGAACTGACCAGCACCTCCCACGGGCCGGCTTCGGCCACGGCGCCACGCATCTGCGCCCAGCCCTTGTCGGTCAAGGCATCATCAAGGCTGCCACGCAGGCCGCCCTGTTCCGTTTCGCCATGGCGCAGCAGGTCGAGGATCATGCCGGGCGGTCCGCCACCGCAGCCTCGGCGAAGGTCGCCATCTGCCCGTGCAGCGCACAGGCCAGGCGCAACAGCGGTACGGCCAGGGCAGCCCCACTGCCCTCGCCCAGACGCAGGCCCAGGGCCAGCAACGGCTCGGCCTGCAACGCGTCGAGCAAGGCTTTGTGCCCGGGTTCTGCGCCTTGGTGGGCGAACAGCAACCAGGCCCGGCACTGCGGGTTGAGGCGCACCGCCAGCAGCGCGGCGACACTGCAGATGAAGCCGTCTACCAGCACCGCGATACCCGCCTGCGCACAGCCGATGTAGGCACCGGCCAGGGCCGCGATCTCGAAACCACCGACACAACCCAGTGCCTGCAATGGATCGTTGGCGCTCAGGCCATACAGGCTCAGCGCCCGTTCGATGACCTCGGCCTTGTGCCGCACCCCGGCGTGGTCCAGGCCGGTACCCGGGCCACTCAACTCAGCCGGCGGGCAGCCCAGCAGGACGCTAGCCAAGGCAGCTGCAGCCGTGGTGTTGCCAATACCCATCTCGCCACCGATGAACAGCTGCGCGCCCTGTTCGGCGGCGCGCAGGGCACTATCGCGGCCAGCCTGCAGGGCGGCCTGCAGCTGGCCCTTGGTCATCGCTGGCTGGCGGGCGAAGTTGGCGGTACCGGCGCCCAGGCGCAGATGGCGCACGCCAGGCAGTTCCAGGTGCGGGTCGATGGTGCCCAGGTCGACCACTTCCAGGCTTGCCTGCAGCTGGCGCGCCAGCACGCTGATTGCCGCGCCACCACCGACGAAGTTGCGCAGCATCTGCCCGGTCACCGCTTGCGGGTAGGCCGAGATACCTTCCTCGACCACGCCGTGGTCACCGGCAAAAATGCTGATCGCGGCGTTATCCAAGGTCGGCCGTTCACACCCCTGCAGGCCGGCCAGCTGAATGGCCAAACCTTCCAGTTGGCCGAGCGAACCGGCAGGTTTGGTCAGCTGCTGCTGACGGGCGCGGGCCTGGTCCATGGCGGCGTTGTCGAGGGGTTGGCAGGCGTCACGCCACCAGGCTTGGGTCATAGTGCAGGTCCTTTGAGCATTAGGGGCAGGCCGGCCACGGTCAGCACCACGCGCTGACAGCGTTCGGCCACGGCCTGGTGCAGCCAGCCGGCCAGGTCGACATAGCGCCGGGTCAGCTCGCCCATGGGCACGACGCCCAGGCCGGTTTCGTTACTGACCAGAATGACCGTGCCCGGCAACTGTTCCAGGCAGGCCAGCAGCGCATCACGCTCCTCGGCCAGGCGCTGGTCGTCTTCGAGCATCAGCAGGTTGGTCAGCCACAGGGTCAGGCAATCCACCAGCAGGCAGCGCCCTTCGGCCGCTTCGGCGCGCAGTACCGAGGCCAGGGCCAGGGGTTCTTCGATCAGCCCCCAGTCATTAGGGCGACGCTGGCGGTGCAGCAGCACGCGTTGGTTCATTTCACCATCCAGCGGCTGGCTGGTGGCGATATAGGTCACCGGCAGGCCACTGGCGCTGGCCAGCTGTTCGGCCAGGCGGCTCTTGCCCGAGCGGGCGCCACCGAGGATCAGGTTGAGCATGTCAGGCCACCCCACAGAGCTGGCGCAGGCGCGCGGTGTCCAGGTGCTTTTCCACCAGGTCGGCCAGGCGCTCGATATCGCGTTCGCGCAGGGCCTGGTAATCGACGGCCTGCACATCATCCAGCCCAGCCCAGCGCAGCAGCGCCGCGCACGACTGGCTGCCTTCGAACAGGCCGTGCAGGTAGGTGGCAAGTATCTGGCCATCAGCGCTGACAGCACCATCGCAACGGCCATCGGCAAGTTGCACGGCTGGCTGCTCCAGGGCAGGCCCCGTGGTGACGCCGGCATGAATTTCATAACCGGCAACCGGGACTGCCTCCAGGTTCAGCGTGCCGGCAACGTTGCGCAGTTGCTTCTCGGCTTCGAGCACCGTGGCGTAATCGAGCAGGCCAAGCCCCGGGCTGGAGCCAGCGGCCCCTTCGAGACCAAGCGGGTCATGCACTTCGCGGCCCAGCATCTGCAGGCCACCGCAGATCCCGATCAGCTTGCCGCCATAGCGCAGGTGCCGGTCGATGGCCTTGTCCCAACCGCGCTCACGCAGTTGCGCCAGGTCGCCGCGCACACTCTTGGAACCCGGCAGGATGATCAGGTCGGCGGCCGGGATCGGCTGGCCCGGGCCGATGAACTGCAGGTCCACCTGGGGGTGCAGGCGCAGTGGGTCAAAGTCTGTGTGGTTGCTGATACGCGGCAGCACCGGGACGATCACCTTGAGCACGCGCTCGGCCTTTGCCCCCTGGCGTGCGTCGATGCCGTCTTCGGCTTCCAGATGCAGGTCGTTAACATACGGCAGCACGCCCAGTACCGGTTTGCCGGTGCGCTGCTCCAGCCAGTCCAGCCCCGGCTGCAGCAAGGCGATGTCGCCGCGGAAGCGGTTGATGACAAAGCCCTTTACCCGCGCCTGCTCACTGGGCGACAGCAGTTCCAGGGTGCCGACCAGATGGGCGAACACACCACCACGATTGATGTCGGCAACCAGGATCACCGGGCAGTCCACCGCTTCGGCAAAGCCCATGTTGGCGATGTCACCGGCACGCAGGTTGATCTCCGCCGGCGAGCCCGCGCCTTCGACCATGACCACCGGCCAGGCGGCGCTCAGGCGCTGGTGCGAGGCCAGCACCGCCTGCATGGCGATGGCCTTGTAGTCGTGGTAGGCCACCGCGTTCATGCTGGTGACGGCACGGCCATGGATGATCACCTGGGCCCCAGTGTCGCTGTTGGGCTTGAGCAGCACCGGGTTCATGTCGGTGTGCGGTTGCAGCCGGCAGGCCTGGGCCTGCACCGCCTGGGCCCGGCCGATTTCACCGCCGTCGGCGGTCACCGCGCTGTTCAGCGCCATATTCTGCGGCTTGAACGGCACCACGCCGACGCCCTGGCGCAACAGCCAGCGGCACAGTGCGGTCACCAGCGTGCTCTTGCCGGCGTCGGAGGTGGTGCCTTGCACCATGAGGGTGGTCATGCCGTTTCCTTCTGATAGGCCGCCAGGGCTTGGGCCAGGCGCTGTTCGTCCGCCGCATGGGCAGCCAGCCCAAGGCGTACCGCCGACGGCTGCTCGAACAGCCGTACCAGGATGCCGCGGCGGGCAAGAAAGTCATGCAGTTGTGCAGCGTGCTCGCTGCGCACGTACTGGAACAGGTCGCAACCGCCGCTGGGCGCCAGGCCGGCGCTGCGCAACAGCATAGCCAGCCGCTGGCTGGCGGCAGCGCAGCGTTCGACCTGCGCACGCTGGGCGGCGTGGTCGGCCAGGCTGGCCTGGGCCAGCACCCGGGTCGGGCCATTGACGGTCCACGGCCCCAGCAACTCGGCCAGGCGCAGCAGCAGGCTGCGTTCGGCGGCAACGAACCCCAGGCGCACGCCGGCCAGGCCGAAGAACTTGCCGAACGAGCGCAGCACGATCAGCCCCGGGCGCTCGGCACAATCGACCACGCCATCCGCCGGGGTGTTGTCCATGAACGCTTCGTCGACCAGCAGCCAGCCACCGCGGGCGGCCAGGCGCGCATGCCAATCCAGCAGGCGTTCACGCGGCAGCCGGCGGCCGGTGGGGTTGTTGGGGTTGACCAGCACCAGTACGTCAAGGCTGTCGAGCGTCGCCTCGACCTGCGCTTCGTCCAGCTCCAGCAACTGGTGCCCCGCCCGTTGCCAGGCGTATGGGTGCTCGGCATAGCAAGGCGTCAACACCCCTACCCGGCCGGCTGCGCGCAGCAGCGGCAAGGCCTGGATCGCGGCCTGGGAACCGGCCACCGCCAGCAATTGGCGTGCGCCGTAATACGCACGCGCGGCGTCCTCCAGGCCGTCCTCGGTCTCCGGCAGGCGAGCCCAGGCCTCCACGGGAATCGGTGGTATCGGGAAAGGCCATGGCGCAATGCCGCTGGACAGGTCGAGCCACTGCTCGCGGGCGATGCCGTATTGCCGTACCGCCCGCAGCAGGCGGCCTCCGTGTTCAAGCATTGATATAGGCCCCCAGGCAGATCACCAGCAGCCACAGCCATACGCCGCGCTGCACCAGGCCCCAGCCGCGCTCGATGGCGTCGGCGTCGGCCATTGGCCCGTCACCCAGGCGTGGCCGCTCATGCAGCTCGCCGTGGTACACCGCCGGGCCACCGAATTCCACCCCTAACGCACCAGCACCGGCGGCCATCACCGGCCCGGCATTGGGGCTGTCCCACAGCGGGCCCTGCTTGCGCCAGCAGGCCAGGGCCAGGCGGGTCTTGCCCAGCAGCGCGTAGGTCAACGCCACCAGCCTGGCGGGAATATAGTTGAGCACATCGTCGACGCGCGCCGCGCACCAGCCGAAGCGTTCGAAGCGCTCGTTGCGGTAGCCCCACATGGCGTCCAGGGTGTTGCTCAGGCGGTACAGCACCACGCCCGGCGCGCCGGCGACCACGAACCAGAACAGCGCGGCGAATACCGCATCGCTGCCATTCTCCAGTACCGATTCGGTGGCCGCCCGGGCAACCGCAGGTTCGTCCAGTTCACGGGTTTCGCGGCTGACCAGGTAGCCCACACGGCGCCGCGCTTCTTGCAGGTCACCCTGGCGCAAGGCACTGGCCACCGGCAACACGTGTTCGCCCAGGCTGCGCAGCCCGACGGCGCAGTACAGCGCCAGCACGTCGACCAGCCAGCCGATATACGGCAGCCAGGAGAGGATCAGTGCCACCAGGGTAAGCGGCACCACGGCCAGGAACCATGCGCTCACCCCGTGGCTGCGCCAGCCGCGCCCACCGGCATTCAGCCGGCGCTCGAGGTTACCGGCCATGTTGCCGAAGGCTACCAGCGGATGGCGCCGCTGCGGTTCGCCCAGCAAGGCATCCAGGGCCACCCCGGCCACAGTCAGCAAGGCCACGCTCATTGGCGCTCTCCCCATTGGTTCTCAAAGAGCATTTCACTCAAGGGCCGTTCCTCGGCCCAGTTTTCCAGCACCAGCATCGGTGCCGGGTAGAACTCGGTCACCGGCCCCAGGCACAGCACCGCGACCGGCTTGGCCCCGGCCGGCATGCCCAGCAGCGCCGCCAGCGCCTGCGGGTCGAACAGCGACACCCAGCCCATGCCCAGGCCTTCGCCACGGGCTGCCAGCCACAGGTTCTGGATGGCGCAGGCCAGCGAGGCCAGGTCCATTTCCGGCAGGGTGCGACGGCCGAAGATATGCGGCTCGCGGTTGTCCATCAGGGCGGCCACCAGCAACTCGGCGCAGTCGTTGATGCCTTCCACCTTCAGCTTCATGAAGGTGTCGGAGCGTTCGCCCAAGGCTTCGGCGGTACGCACCCGCTCTGCTTCCACCAAGGCCTGGATGCGCGCACGCAGGTCTCGCTGGGTGATGCGGATGAAACGCCAGGGCTGCATCAGCCCGACGCTGGGCGCCTGGTGCGCGGCAGCCAACAGGCGGCCCAGCAGTTCCGGGGCTACCTCGCCACCGGCGAAATGGCGCATGTCACGGCGCTCGCCGATGGCCCGGTAGATCGCGGCGCGCTCGGCGTCGCTGTAGGCGTGTTCGCTCATGGTCGCAACAGCGCCGCCGCCGCATCCGGGTTGGAGGGGAAGTAGAAATGCACGTAGGAAGCCGTCAGCCGGCCTAGGCGGTAAACCGCTTCGTTGCCGCGCCCGCCATTGGGGCTCAGGCCACGTGCGATCGGCTCCAGTGCGGTACCGGTCAGCGAATGGTGATAGGTGTGACCGCGCAGGGTGCCTTCCGGCAGTTCCACCGCCTGCAAGGCCAAGGCAGCCAGGCGCTTCTGCATGGTCGCTTCGCCCGGCAGCAGGCCGAGCAGCTCGGCACGCTCGCCGGCCACGTCGGTCAGGGCATCGAGCAGATACAGCATGCCGCCGCACTCGGCCAGCAACGGTTTGCCCTGGGCGTGATGGGCACGGATCGCCTCGTTCATCGGCGCATTGCCGGCCAGGGCGTGGTGGTGCAGTTCGGGATAACCGCCCGGCAGGTACAGGCTGTCCACTGCCGGCAGTTCGCGGTCATGCAGCGGCGAGAAGAATTCCAGCTGTGCGCCCAGGTTGCGCAGCAGGTCGAGGTTGGCGCCATAGGTGAAGGCGAAGGCCTCGTCCCGCGCCACGCCAATGCGTACACCGGCCAACGAGGCAGCACTGGTTTGCGGCTCGGGTTCGGCAAAGGTCACTGGCGGCGGCAAGGCCGCATCGCAACTGGCGCCAAGCGCCTCGGCAGCGGCATCCAGGCGCGCGTCCAGGTCGTTCAGTTCGCTGGCCTGGACCAGCCCCAGGTGGCGGCTGGGCAGCTCGATACCGCGCTCGCGGGACAAGCCGCCATACCAGCGCAGGCCCTCGGTCAGGCTACCTTCCAGCAGTTGCGCGTGGCGCAGGCTGCCGACCCGGTTGGCCAACACACCGGCAAATGGCAGGTCCGCCTGGTAGCGTGCCAGGCCCAGGGCCAGGGCGCCGAAGGTCTGGGCCATGGCCGTGCCGTCGATCACCGCCAGCACCGGCACGCCGAAGTGGCGTGCCAGGTCGGCGCTGGACGGCGTGCCGTCGAACAGCCCCATCACCCCTTCGATCAGGATCAGGTCGGCCTCGCCGGCGGCTTCCCACAGCAGGCGGCGGCTTTCCTCGGCGCCGATCATCCACAGGTCGAGCTGGTACACCGGCGCGCCGCTGGCCCGCTCGAGGATCATCGGGTCGAGAAAGTCGGGCCCGCACTTGAACACCCGCACCTTGCGCCCAAGGTTGCGGTGCAGGCGGGCCAGGGCGGCGGTGACGGTGGTCTTGCCCTGGCCAGAGGCCGGTGCCGCGATCAGCACGGCGGGGCAATGGCGCGGTCGGCTCACAGTTCCACGCCCTTCTGTGCGCGGATGCCGGCCTGGAAGGCGTGCTTGAGCATGCCCATCTCGGTCACGGTGTCGGCCAGCTCGATCATCTCGGGTTTCGCGGCACGGCCAGTGACGATCACATGCTGCATCGGTGGGCGGGCCTGGATGTCGGACAGCACCTGGTCAAGGTCGAGGTAGCCGTGCTTGAGGGCGATGTTCAGTTCATCGAGCACTACGAACTGCACGCTAGGGTCTTGCAGCAACTGGCGCGACACGGCCCAGGCCGCTTCGGCGGCGGCAATGTCGCGCTGGCGGTCCTGGGTTTCCCAGGTAAAGCCCTCGCCCATCACGTGGTAGCGCACCTGCTCGGGGAAGCGGCGGAAGAACAGCTCTTCGCCGGTGCTGTTGCGGCCCTTGATGAACTGCACCACACCGCACTGCATGCCATGGCCCAGGGCGCGCGCGAGCATACCGAAGGCCGAGCTGCTCTTGCCTTTGCCATTGCCGGTCAGTACCAGCAGCAGGCCGCATTCGTTGGGGGAATTGGCGATGCGTTCGTCGATGATCGCCTTCTTGCGCTGCATGCGCGCCAGGTGGCGTTCGTCGCGTTCGGTGGATTCGCTCATCAGGATTCTCCGCTGGCTGGCGCCACGGCAACGCGCGGCGACAGGTAAAAGGCGGGCAGACGGAGAACGCGCAGGGGCCGTGGCCGTACGCCACGGTGCACCGCGCATCACCCTCCGTGATGCCGTTGGCAGTATCAGGCCGGTCTCCGGGCTTGTGAGCGGGCCTTGGCCCAAGCCTGCGCGCCTTCCCGGGTGCTGGCACCCAGTGGCCCTGCGCGGCCGCGACTCACCTACCGTTGCGGGGGCAGCGCCGGAATCGCGCCATGCTGGCACCCACCGGCTTCCCAGTTTCACCCTGCCCAGTCGGGGCTGGCAGGGCACCTGAAACACGCGCGAAGGTTAGAGGGTTGCACCGGGAGCGTCAATCGAAGCGGGCCGCTTTGCAGTCGAACAGGCACCGCCCGGGTAATGGCCAATTCACCTGGTTGTGCCACACTGAATACAGTGATATCACATAGCCATCACTTTCAGCTGAACGCGATCACAACGATAACAGGAGAGCGCAGCATGCGAGGCCAGATCATCAACAACCCGCGCCTGGAGTTTCTCGCCCCGGTGCTGGAGCGCTGGGGCGACTGCATCGACCGCTTCAACCAGTTTGCCGGCGATGCCGAAGCACCTTACTGGCATGGCGCCGCGGCCAATACCGGGCTGCTTGCCGCAGCGGCGTGGCAGGCCGAACTAGCGGCGCTGCAGCAGTTTGCCGGCAAGAAGCAGCGCGACGAAGGCGAAAACGAAGGGCGCTGCGACCTGTCGATCAGTAGTGCCGATGAAGCGCTGTACCTCAGTGTCAGCCAGCGCTGGCCAAAAGTTGCCCGGCTGGACATGGCCGACGCCCTGCAGCAGACCGCTGCCCTCGCGCGCCAGGTGGCCTACCCCAGCCAGTTGAAAGCCGGGGCGCTGTTCATCAGCCCATGGAAGGCTGGCCAGCATGCCAGCCCCGAGGAACTGCAGGACCTGGTCGACGATCTGCAGAAACATACCGCCTGTGCCATCGCCTGGTACTTCCCGTATGCCTATCGCAAGTTGCACAACGAACTGGGGCAGTATTTCCCGGGGGTGGCGTTGTTGCTCAAGCAGGCTTGAAGCAACTTCGGCTCGGGCCGGGACCGGAACGCGTTAGCAAGCGCGACGTGGTTTCTGTGGGAGCGGGCGTGCCCGCGAAGAATCCAACGCGGTGGCTGGCACCGGCTGCGCCGGTGTTCGCGGGCGCGCCCGCTCCCACAGAGCCCCTGCTAAACCTTTCAGTTATATGCGGCTCCGGTTTTGCCGTCTGTGTATTTCGATTCCTCGGTGGTCATTCAAGGCTCCTGTCATAGTGAAGCGACCACCAACCGCGGCTAAACAGTATGGTGGCAGCTGTACGTGGGTTAGCCGACCGGGACGTCAGGCACCCGGCGCACCCGCAGGTGCCCCACGCACAGCCGCCATAAGGCGCCAATGCCGATTACTCGGTATTGCTCAGCTACGGTGTCTGACGATTTCGGGCGGCTAACCCGGTCATTGAAGGTCAACGACATGCCGAGACTTGAGACCGCATTTGGCGCGCGCAACGGAGAATAGGTGTTAAGAGTATCTTTGGGAAACGGCCTACAAGAAAGGTGTTAAATCTGATTCTTGGTCTCGCCCCCACGCCACCTTTGCAACAGCAGCGCATCTCACTGGCACATTGAGCCACCACCAGACCTGCTTGCTCTTGCTCTTGCTCTTGCTCTTGCTCTTGCTCTTGCTCTTGATCTTGATCTTGATCTTGATCTTGATCTTCGCGACTTCAGGAGGCCGAGCAGAGGTCTTGCGGAGGGAGGTGACGGGCATGGATGCCCGTCAAGCGCTGAGGCCCCATGGATGGGGCCTGCAGCGCGTACTCCCGGGAGCAAGACCGGCGCGAGGGAACCCCGTAGCGTAGCGGAGGGGCCGGATGATGGGAGCGCAGCGTTTTTTGGTTACTTTTTGTCGCGTTTGACAAAAAGTGACTCGCCGTAAGGGCGAAAAGGTGAGTAAGCGTCGCCATCGTAAATGGACTATGCGCGAGATCAAGACC
>NZ_NEIO01000004.1:0-235698 GCF_002113575.1 Pseudomonas sp. B8(2017)
GGCTTGGGCTAGAGGGGTTTGGGCCTTGTGGAGGCTAGAAGCGGTGTGCTTTGGTGGGGCGCCGTGCGCGTTTGCAGGGCAGATAAAAGGTTGCCTGTGCCGGCCCTTTCGCGGGTGAACCCGCTCCCACAGGTACTGCGCATGGCTTGAAATCAATGCGGTCGAGGTGGGAGCGGGTTTACCCGCGAAAGGGCCGGCACAGGCAACAACGCTACATCGGCAACAACCGATCCTGTATCACCTCTTTCATCACCAGGGTCGAACTCAACCGCTTCACATTGGGAATGCTGGTCAGCTGCTCGTCATACAGCTTCTGGAACGCCGGCAAATCCTTGGCCACCACATGCAGCAGGTAATCCGGGTCGCCAAACAGCCGCTGCGCCTCGACGATCTGCGGGATTTCGGCCAGCGCCGCTTCAAAGTCCGCTACCGGCTGGCGAGTGACTTCGCGCAGGGTCACGAACACCAGCGCGGCAAAGTTCAACCCCAGAGCGCTCGGCGCCAAGCGGGCGTGATAACCAAGAATTGCCCCTGATTCCTCCAGCGCCTTCAAGCGCCGATGGCAGGGCGACAGGCTGAGCCCCACACGGTCTGCCAACTCGGTCACCGATAGCCGACCGTCTTTTTGCAGTTCGGCAAGGATTTTTCGATCAGTCCTGTCCATCGAGAAGGATCTTCCAGTAATTGAGGGGTGTTGGGAAATATACGAAAGAAAATCCCTCGACGGAATCCGTAATCTTTCGTCATCCCAAAGCAGTGGAAAAAGGAAGATTCAAGTGGCTCTCAGTGTTCTGACGGCGTTCTGGGCCGTGTCGATGCTGTTCGTGATTACCCCGGGCGCGGACTGGGCCTACGCCATTTCGGCCGGCATGCGCGGGCGCTGGGTAATGCCCGCGGTTGCGGGGATGTTGTCGGGGCATTTCCTTGCGACCCTGGTGGTGGCGGCCGGGGTCGGCAGCCTGCTGGCCGGGCACCCGCTGGCGCTGACCTTGCTGACCCTGGCGGGGTGCAGCTACCTGCTGTGGCTGGGTGGCAATCTGCTGCTGAGCCCGGCATTGCCGGCGGCCGGGCAGGATGGTGCGGGGGAGTCGGGGTCCCGCTGGGCATTGAAAGGGTTTTGCGTCAGTGGCCTGAACCCGAAAGTGTTCCTGCTGTTCCTGGCGCTGTTGCCGCAGTTCACCGACCCGCAGTCGAGCTGGCCGGTGCCGTTGCAGATCTTGCTGCTGGGCCTGGTGCACCTGTGCAGCTCGCTGGTGATCTACTCGCTGGTCGGTTATGGCGCCAAAGCCGTGCTGAGCACCCGGCCGGGGGCGGCGAAGCTGGTCGGCCGGGTGTCGGGGGTGGCGATGATCACGGTGGCCCTGGGCTTGATAGCCGGCCAGATCAGCTGACTCACTGGCCTGCGCTGGCCCTTGTAGGAGCGGCCTTGTGTCGCGATAGGGCTGCAAAGCAGCCCCGACGATTTGTGCACCTGCGCTGAAATCCTGGGGCTGCTTTGCAGCCCTATCGCGACACAAGGCCGCTCCTACAGGTTGCCGCGTTAACCTGGCAGGCGAGTGCCAAGGGTAAAGACGACATGCATGGCCTCGGATAAACTCGCAGCACTTCAACGCACAACCAGGATGTGCCCCATGCCCGAAACCACGCAACTGCTCACCTTCGCCCTGATCTGCCTCGGCATGGTCCTGACCCCAGGGCCGAACATGATCTACCTGATCTCCCGCTCGATCTGCCAGGGCCGCAAGGCCGGGCTGATTTCGTTGGGTGGTGTGGCCCTGGGCTTCGTCATCTACATGTTCTGCGCCGCGCTGGGCATCACCGCCCTGGTGATGGCCGTGCCTTTTGCCTACGACGCGCTGCGCATCGGTGGCGCGCTGTACCTGTTGTACCTGGCCTGGCAGGCGCTGCGCCCTGGTGGCCGTTCGCCGTTCCAGGTTCGCGACCTGCCTGCCGACAGCCCGCGGCGGCTGTTCACCATGGGCTTTGCCACCAGCCTGCTCAACCCCAAGATCGCCGTCATGTACCTGTCGTTGATGCCGCAGTTCATCGAGCCGGGGCATGGCAGCGTGCTGCTGCAGTCGCTGGTGCTGGGGTCGACGCAGATCGCCATCAGCGTTTCGGTCAATGCACTGATCGCGATCATGGCCGGGTCGATCGCTGTATTCCTCGCCGGTCGCCCGCTGTGGCAGCAGGTTCAGCGCTGGCTGATGGGGACGGTGCTGGCGGGCCTGGCCGTGCGCATGCTGGCCGAAGGGCGGCGTTGACCGCTAGGCCTCAGGCGGCGGCTCCTGGGGCAGGTACAAGGTAAAGGTGGTGCCCTGGCCCGGGACACTGTTCACTTGCACATCGCCCCCGGACTGCTTGGCAAAACCGAACACCTGCGACAGCCCGAGCCCGGTGCCTTCACCCGGTGCCTTGGTGGTGAAGAACGGGTCGAAGATGCGCTCCAGCAGTTCGGCGGCAATGCCGACACCGCTGTCGCTCACCGAAATCGCCGCGAACTGGCCCGGCTGTGGCGCCTGGCCGCGCAGGGCGGGCAGGCGCTGGTCGGCCTGCAGGCGCAGCTGCAAGGTGCCTTCGCCGGCCATGGCATCGCGGCCGTTGAGCATCAGGTTGATTACCGCGGTTTCCAGCTGGTTGAGGTCGGCGCGGATATGGCAAGGCGCCTGCGGTAACTGCAGCTCGACCTGGATCCGCGCACCGGTGGCCGTGTCGAGCATGTCGGCCATGGCCTCCAGCCGTGGCCCGGCCTCGAACACTTGCGGGCTCAGGGCCTGGCGGCGGGCGAAGGCCAGCAACTGGCCGGTCAGCCTGGTACCGCGGTCGACGGTGTCGGACATGGTCTTGAGGTAGCGCTCGCGGCGCTGTGCTTCGAGGTTGGGGCGCTGCAGAAAATGCAGTGACGAGCGAATGATGGTCAGCAGGTTGTTGAAGTCATGGGCCACGCCGCCGGTCAGCTGGCCAATGGCTTCGAGCTTCTGGGTCTGGCGCAGCACGGCTTCGGTATGCAGCAGCTGGGTGGTGCGTTCGTCGACGCGCTGTTCGAGGGTGGCATTCAGCGCCTCCAGTGCCGCCATGGCCTCGCGCACTTCGGTGTGGGCCTGCACCCGCTGGACATGCGCCCAGGAGCGCTCGGTGACTTCGCTGATCAGCGCCTGTTCATAGTGGGTCCATTCCCGTGGCGCCTTGTCGTGGATGGCCATCAGCGCGGTCAGCCGGCCGCCTTTGATCAGGGGCATGCAAATGGTCGCGGTAATGCCGATGGCCTGGAAGGTGGCAGCTTCCTCGGGGGACAGCTCGCTCAGGTTGTCCTGGATGACCAACGGCAGGCCACTGCGCAGGCGGCCGAGCGCCAGCTTGCCGAAATCCTGCAAGCGATAGCGGCCCAACAGATGCGGCGAGCCGGGCGCCACGGCGTCACCGCAGATGGTGAAACCGTCTTCGTCGGGCTCCATCACCGCATAGGCGCAACTCGACAGTTGCAGGTGCTCGACCAGCATGCGCGTGGTAGTGGCAAGGATCTGGTCCGGGTCGGTGGCGTCGGCCACGGCACGGCCCAGGTCGTCGAGGAATTTCAGGCGCTGGGTGGCGAGCACGCTGGTGGTGGTTTCGGTGACTGTATCGAGCATGCCCAGCACCTTGCCGTCGTGGTCGCGGATGGGGCTGTAGCAGAAGGTGAAATAGGCCCGTTCGGGGCCGCCGTTGCGGTCGATGACGAGCGGGAAGTCTTCGATGTACACCGCCTCGCCGGCCAGGGCGCGGTTGGCCATGTGGCCGATGTCGGCCCAGGCTTCCTGCCAAACGGCGCGGAAGGGGATGCCCAGGGCCGAGGGCTTTTGCCCGAGAATTTGCGAGAAGGCATCGTTGTGCAGGGTGAGCAGGTCAGGGCCCCAGAGCACGGCTTGCGGGAAGCGCGAGGCCAGGCACAGGGCCAGGCTGGTTTTCAGCGGGTCGGGCCAGTGCTGCAGCGGGCCCAGTGTGGTAGCGGCCCAATCGTGGTTGCGGATGCGCTCGGCCATCAGCCCGCCGCCGTCTAGCCATTTTGCCATGTGCTCTGCCGGTCCTTTTGCATAAGGCCTTAAGGGTGCATCCAGAATAGACGTTTGGCGAGAATTTTTGGTGGCTGTACCGGCCTCTTCGCGGGTAAACCCGCTCCCACAGGGATAGCACATTGCTCAAGGTGTGCACCGTACCTGTGGGAGCGGGTTTACCCGCGAAGAGGCCGGCCCAGGCTAGCGAATGAAGTGCACCTTGCCAGTGTCGTCATTGCCCATGTAGATGCCATAAACCCCGGCCTGCCGCTCGAGGATATAGCGCTCGAGAATCTGCCGGATTGCCGGGTAGTAGATTTCGTCCCACGGGATCTCGTCCGGCTCGAAGAACCTGTACGCCAGCGTTTCCGTCCCGTACTGCCCGGTTTCCTCGGTGGCGATGGCGCGGAAGATGATGTAGACCTCGCTGATCTTCGGGACGCTGAAGATCGAGTACGGCGAGACGATTTCGGCGCGTACGCCGCTTTCTTCCCACACCTCGCGCAGGGCCGCCTGCTCGGTGGTTTCGCCGGCCTCCATGAACCCGGCCGGCAAGGTCCAGGTGCCGGGGCGCGGCGGGATGGCGCGCTGGCACAGCAGGTACTTGCCATCACGCTCGATGATGCAGCCGGCGATGATCTTCGGGTTGATGTAGTGGATGTAGCCGCAGCCGGTGCAGTGCAGGCGTTCGTGGGTGTCGCCTGTGGGAACGCCCCGGGCCAGTTCCGTGGTGCAGTGCGGGCAGTAGCGCGGGGCGTTGGGCATGATCGGTGGCCTGTGGGTGGCTTATATGCGTGGGTCCTTCAAGGCCAGGGGCTCGACCATCTCGCGCACCTTGACGTTGTCATCCTGCTTCTGGCGCAGGTAGTCCAGGGCCACCTTGGCGGCGGCGCGGACGTGGTCGACCGAGGCCTGGTGGGCAACCAGCGGGTCGCCGCTCTTGATCGCCTCGACGATCTTTTCCATTTCGCGGTTGCTGGCGCCGCGGCGGTTCTCCTGCGACACCGAGGTGGCGCGCAGGTAGCTGATGCGCGCCTGCAACTGGCGCAGCTGCTGGGCCGCCACCTGGTTGCCGGAGCCTTCCAGCAGCACATCGTAGAAGCCTTGTACAGAGTCCAGCACCTGTTGCAGTTCGCCTTCCTCGAGGGCTTCGCGGTTGACCTCCAGCGCGCGTTCCAGGGCGCGGATGTCCTTGGCCTTGGCGTTGAGGGTGAACAGCTGCACGATCAGGCCTTCGAGCACGCAGCGCAGCTCGTAGATGTCGCGGGCGTCTTCCAGGGTGATGATGGCCACGCGCGGGCCCTTGGCGTCGGCGAATTCCACCAGGCCTTCGGACTCCAGGTGGCGCAGGGCTTCACGCACCGAGGTGCGGCTGACGCCGAGGCGGTCGCAGAGGTCGCGCTCGACCAGGCGGTCGCCTGGCAGCAGGTGGAAGTTCATGATCGCGGCGCGCAGCTTGTCGAGCACGATTTCGCGCAGGGTAACGGGGTTGCGGTTGACCTTGAAGCTGTCGTCGAGTGGCTGGCGTTTCATCAAGTGCGCTCTTAAAGAGGCTGCCCGGCCGCAACCGCAACAGCACCACGAACCTTGGGTGCTCCTTGCGTGGGTTCGAACAGCCCGGTGTTAACGGGTTGACTCCGCATCGGCTTCAGCGAACGCTTCGCGGGCCAGGCGGAAACTGTCCACCGCCGCGGGCACGCCGCAATAAATGCCGACCTGGAGCAGGATCTCGCGAATCTGTTCACGGCTCAGGCCATTACGCAAGGCGCCGCGAATGTGCAGCTTGAGCTCGTGGGGCCGGTTGAGCGCGGAAATCATGGCCAAGTTTATCATGCTGCGCTCT
Source organism: Pseudomonas sp. B8(2017) (assembly GCF_002113575.1). Taxonomy (NCBI): domain Bacteria; kingdom Pseudomonadati; phylum Pseudomonadota; class Gammaproteobacteria; order Pseudomonadales; family Pseudomonadaceae; genus Pseudomonas; species Pseudomonas sp. B8(2017). The sequence goes on from NZ_NEIO01000004.1 coordinate 5,875, forward strand.
TTGAGCGACAAGCCTTCGCGGCCCCAGACGTGGCCCCAGCAGTATTCGGTGACCAGCTCCTGCAACGGCTTGGTGAAGTCGTCGGCGTTCTGGATAGAGCGGTTGACGTAGTCCTCGCCCAGCACCTGGGTGCGGATCTGCAGGCCTTTTTCGTACTTTTCATTGCTCATGTGCAGTACTCCGGATCAAAACAGGGTCATCGGTGTTGGCTTCTTCGCGGGCTTGCCCGCTCCCACAGGGATTGCACAGGTGCTGAAACCTGCGCAGTACCTGTGGGAGCGGGCAAGCCCGCGAAGAAGCCAATGCGGTCTATCAACCCAAGGGCGGCAGGGCGCCCAGCTTGCCCTTGTGGTAGACCATCGGGGTCACCGGCTCGGCCGGCAGCACCAGGTTCTTCACCGCGCCGACGATGATCGCGTGGTCACCGCCGTCGTACTCGCGCCACAGTTCGCACTCGATGATCGCCGTGGCCTTGGCCAGCAGCGGGTTGCCCAGCTCGCTCAGGTGCCAGTCGATGCCTTTGGCCTTGTCCTTGCCCTTGCCGGCGAAGGCATAGGCCTCGGCGGTCTGGTCGGCGGACAGCAGGTGAATCGCGAACTGCTTGCTGTCACGCAGGATGGGGTAGGTGTCGGAGGCGTAGTTGGGGCAGAACAGCACCAGCGCCGGGTCGATCGACAGCGCGCTGAACGCGCTGGCGGTTATGCCGACGATGCCACCGTCGGCGTCGAGGGTGGTGACCACCGTGACGCCGGACGGGAAGGAGCCCATCACGTCTTTGTAGATGCCTGGTTCGATCATCTTGTGCTACCTCTTAGCGCATCACAAACGGGTCGGGCATCGGCGCGGTGGACAGGTTGATCCACACGGTCTTCAGCTCGGTATAGGCCAGCACCGAATCGATGCCGCTCTCACGGCCGTAGCCGCTGTTCTTGAACCCGCCGATCGGCGCCATGGCCGACACGGCACGGTAGGTGTTGACCCAGATGATCCCCGAACGCACGTCGCGGGCCAGGCGGTGGGCACGGCCCAGGTCGCGGGTCCAGATGCCGGCGGCCAGGCCGAACTGCGAGTCGTTGGCGATGGCCAGGGCCTCTTCCTCGGTCTGGAAGCGGATTACCGCGGCAACCGGGCCGAACACCTCTTCCTGCATGATGGTCATCGAGTTGCTGTCGCACTCGAACAGGGTCGGCTCGTAGAACCAGCCGTCACCCTCGACTTCGGCACGCTTGCCGCCCATGTGCAGCTTGGCGCCTTCGGCCTTGGCCGCGGCCACCAGGCCTTCGACCACGGCCAGCTGTTGCGCGGTGGCCATGGGGCCCATTTCGCTGGCATCGTCCTGCGGGTTGCCGATGCGGATGCGCTTGGCGCGAGCGATCAGGCGTTCGACGAACTCGTCGAAGATCTCGTCCTGCACCAGCAGGCGCGAGCCGGCCACGCAGCTTTGCCCGGAGGCGGCATAGATGCCCGCCACGGCGCCGTTGATGGCGCTGTCCAGGTCGGCGTCGGCGAAGATGATGTTCGGCGACTTGCCGCCCAGCTCCAGCGACAGCTTGGCGAAGTTCTCGGCGCTGCTGCGCACCACGTGGCGGGCGGTGGCGGCGCCGCCGGTGAAGGCGATCTTGCGCACCAGCGGGTGGCGGGTCAGCGCCGCGCCGGTGCTGGGGCCGTAGCCGGTGACCACGTTGACCACACCGGCCGGGAAGCCGGCCTCGAGGGCCAGGCGGGCCAGCTCGAGGATGGTCGCCGAGGCGTGCTCGGACGGCTTGAGCACGATGGTGTTGCCGGCGGCCAGGGCCGGGGCCAGCTTGATGGCGGTGAGGTACAGCGGGCTGTTCCACGGGATGATCCCGGCGACCACGCCGATCGGCTCGTGCACGGTGTAGGCGAACAGGTCGGGCTTGTCCAGCGGCAGGGTGCCGCCTTCAAGTTTGTCGGCAAGGCCTGCGGTGTAGTGGAAGAACTCTGGCAGGTAGCCGACCTGGCCGCGGGTTTCGCGGATCAGCTTGCCGTTGTCACGGCTTTCCAGCTGGGCCAGGTGTTCCTTGTTTTCGGCAATCAGGTCACCCAGGCGACGCAGCAGCTTGCCGCGCGCGGTGGCGGTGATGCTGCGCCACTCCTTGCTGTCGAAGGCACGCTGGGCGGCCTGCACGGCCAGCTCGACATCGGCCTCGTCGGCGTCGGGCAGTTGCGCCCAGGCCTGGGCGGTGGCCGGGTTGAGGCTGTCGAAGGTCTTGCCGCTCTGGGCATCGCGCCATTGGCCGTCGATGCACATCTGGAAACGAACGAGGGTCATGCAACAATCCCCTTGGCGGATTCGGTGAGGGTGCGGGCTTGCGCGAGGAAGTCCAGCAGCATCTTGTTGACTTCACGCGGTGCTTCCACCGGCATCATATGCCGTTGCTCGGCGAGGACCACGCTGTGCGCGCCAGGAATGCTGGCGGCAAGCTGGCGGGTCATGGCCGGGGTGGAGCCCGAGTCGAGTTCGCCGGTGGCGATCAGCGTCGGCACCTGGATACTGGCCAGGTCGGCGGCGCGGTACATGTCCTGGGTGGCGAACAGCGAATAAGTGGTGTGGTAGCCCTGCGGGTCGTTGCTCGCCAGCACCTGGCGAATGGCGGCGACCTGCGCCGGGTTGGCAGCCTTGTATTCACGGCTGAACCAGCGGTCGAGCGCGGCGTCGACGTTGGCGTCGGGGCCCAGCTGCGCAGCCTGGGCGGCGCGGGCGATAACGCCGGCACTCTGCTCGGGGGTGCGGTTGAACACGCTGTTGAGCACTACCAGTGCGGCCAGGCGCTGCGGGTAGCCGAGGGCGAACGCCCGGGCGACCAGGCCGCCCATGGAGAAGCCGATCACGGTGGCTTGCGCGATCTGCAGGTGGTCGAGCAGTTCGGCGAGCTGGGCGGCATAGCCTTCCAGGCCGATGTCCGCGGCCGGCAGTGCGCTCTGGCCGTGGCCGAGCATGTCGTAGGCGATGACGCGGTAGTCGTTGGCCAGGCCAACGAACTGACCGCCCCACATTTCCTTGTTCAGGCCCACGCCGTGGATCAGTACCACGGGTTGGCCCTGGCCGACGGACAGGTAGCTGGTGCCGGCGGGTGTGCGTTCAGCGACAGGCTGAATCATGGAGGGCGCTCCTTGAAGGTCGGGCGCGGCGGGTAAGCACGCCACGCCCCGGCCCGTCTTGGTTGTTGTTATTGAGCGTTGGCTTTTTCGGCAGCCAGTTCTTCCAGGTCGATGTAGCGGTTGCCGATGCGCGGGTGCAGGCGGCCGCCGTCGGAGGCGCCCAGGACCACGACGATTTCATCGGCGCGCGGGGCATCTTCGATCTGCATTTCCAGGGTGATGTAGTGCGAGCGCAGGCCTTCGTCGTCCTTCTGCATCATCGGGATCTGGATCGAGGTGCCCGGGCCGCCGCGCTTGTTGGTGAAGCTCAGGTAGCTCTTGGCCTGTACCGCTTCGCGGTAGTGGTTGCCGAAGCGCAGGGTGTGGATCACCGCCGAGGCGTGTTCGATTTCGCCGTCGGCGCCGACGACTGCGGCCTTGCCGTAGGCTTCGATCTTGTCGGCGCCGCCGATGGCTGCAGTCAGGCGCTCGACCATCAGGGCACCCAGGTCCGAGCAGTTGGCACGGATTTCCGGCTTCAGATCTTCAACGAAACCGCGACCGGCCCATGGGTTCTTGATCACGACGGCCAGGCCGACCATGGTCACCGGCTTGTCGGTGGCCTTGCCGCCTTCGATGCGGGTCTCTTCGGAGTAGGTGACGATCTTGCGGATTTCGAAACTCATGGGTGGCTCCTGGTGAGGGTTATCAGCTCTTGTTGTCTGATGGTATACCATAATATTTGTTGTGCAAGAGGTGGCTGGAAATTTCTCTTGCGAGGGGACGAAAGGTGGCCTGATGCCTTGATTCCTGTGGTTTCTGTGCTGGCCTTTTCGCGGGCTCGCCCGCTCCCACAGGGATCGCACGGCATTCATGGCCTGTGCTGTCCCTGTGGGAGCGGGCAAGCCCGCGAAGAGGCCGGTGCAGGCTTCAAAAAAAAGCCCGCTCACGCGGGCCACAGGGCCCACGGGAGCGGGCGCGTCCCGCAATGTTTCAGGTAATGGGAAATCAGGCGAACGCCGGCACCACTTCCTTGATGAACAGCTCCAGCGATTTCTTCTTCTCGGCGTGGGGCAGGCTGTTGTCGCACCAGAAGCTGAACTCGTCGACGCCAAGTTCCTGGTAGTACTTGATACGCGCGATGATCTCTTCCGGCGTGCCGATCATGGTGTTCTTGCGGATGTTCTCCAGCTCGAACGCCGGCACTTCGGCAAACTTCGACTCCGGGCTCGGCTCAAGGAAACCGTTGACCGGGGTGGTCTTGTTGCCGAACCAGGCATCGAAGGTGCGGTAGAAGCGCGAGATGGCCTGGGCGCCGACTTTCCAGCCTTCCGGCTCGGCCGGGCTGTGCACGTGGGTGTGGCGCAGCACCATCAGTTGCGGGCGCGGCACGCCCGGGTTGTTGTCCAGGGCAGCCTGGAACTTGTTCTTCAGGTCCAGCACTTCCTCGTCACCCTTCATCAGCGGGGTGACCATGACGTTGCAGCCATTGGCCACGGCGAAGTTGTGCGAGTCCGGGTCGCGGGCGGCGATCCACATCGGTGGGGTGGCGTTGAACGGCTTCGGCACGCTGGTGGATGTGGGGAATTTGTAGACTTCGCCGTCATGGGCGTAGTCGCCTTCCCACAGCTTGCGCACCACCGGCACCATTTCGCGCAGGGCCTTGCCGCCGTCGGTGGCCGGCATACCGCCTGCCATGCGGTCGAATTCGAACTGGTAGGCGCCACGCGCCAGGCCCACTTCCATGCGGCCATTGCTGATCACGTCGAGCAGGGCGCATTCGCCCGCCACGCGGATCGGGTTCCAGAACGGCGCGATGATGGTGCCGGCGCCCAGGCGGATCTTGTCGGTGCGCGCAGCCAGGTAGGCCAGCAGCGGCATCGGGCTTGGCGAAATGGTGTATTCCATGGCGTGGTGTTCGCCGATCCACACGGTGCTGAAACCGCCGTTCTCGGCCATCAGGGTCAGTTCGGTCAGGTCTTCGAACAGCTGGCGGTGGCTGACCTGTTCATCCCAACGTTCCATGTGCACGAACAACGAAAATTTCATGGGGCTTTCCTCAACGCTTGAAAGGGGCTGGCGCCAGGCAGGGTTGGCACCAGCGGTCTCGATTCAGAATAGGCTTCAGGCAAAGGCCGGCAGGCTGGCCATCTTGCCGCGGCAGTACACCATCGGCCGTGGCGCCTCTTCAGGGACGATCAGGTTGTGCACCTTGCCGACCATGATGGCGTGGTCGCCACCTTCGTATTCGCGCCACAGTTCGCATTCGATGACCGCGGTGGCACCGGCCAGGATCGGGTTGCCCAGTTCGCTCAGGGACCACTCGATGCCGCTGGCCTTGTCCTTGCCCTTCTTGGCGAACGCATAGGCCTCGGCCTGCTGTTCACCGGACAACAGATGAATGGCGAAGCGCTTCTGCCGGATCAGCACGGGGTAGGAGTCGGAGGTGTAGTTGGGGCAGAACAGCACCAGCGGCGGGTCCATCGACAGGGAGGAGAAGGCGCTGGCGGTCAGGCCGACGACCGAGCCATCGTCGTCCAGGGTGGTGATGACGGTAACGCCGGACGGGAAGGAGCCCAGGACATGCTTGTAGACGGTTGCGTCGATCATCTGGTGTACCTCTATAGGGCTGCGGTGGTCCGCGGTTTTTATCGTTGATGTGTCTGATGGTATACCGTAATACCTATTTTGCAAGCGGAATTTTCAAGCGAGGGTATTGCGCGATGAACGGCTCAAGCCCGCGTATACCGTGGGTTCGAGCGGTGAGGCGGTTTGCCGCAGGGGTTGCGCGAGCGGATCAGTGGGCGTTTTTTCCTACGGATCAGTGTTGTCAAAAGTTTGGAATACCATAATATGGTCCGCAGCTGAGAGGCCGCCTAGATGCGGTTTCCTTACAAAGATAAAAACGACCTTTCGAGCTGAATCCTATGTCCCAACCGTCGTCGCAACACCAGTTTGTCGAGAATCACACGGTCGATTACGTTCCACCTGCCGAGCGCCACGGGAAGGCGCGCGACCTGTTCACCCTCTGGTTCAGTACCAACATCGCGCCACTGCCCATCGTCACCGGCGCCATGGTGGTCCAGGTGTTCCACCTGAACCTGTTATGGGGCCTGGTCGCCATCGTGCTGGGCCATCTGGTCGGGGGCGTGGTCATTGCCCTTGCTTCTGCGCAGGGACCGCAGCTGGGCATTCCGCAAATGGTGCAGAGCCGTGGCCAGTTCGGCCGCTACGGCGCCTTGCTGATCGTGTTCTTCACCGCGCTGATCTATGTCGGTTTCTTCATTTCCAACATCGTCCTGGCGGGCAAGACCATCCACGGCATCACCCCGAGCGTGCCGATGCCGGGCGCGATCGTGATCGGTGCGCTGAGTGCCACCGCCATTGGCGTGATCGGCTACCGCTTCATCCATATCCTCAACCGCATCGGTACCTGGGTGATGGGTTCGGCGTTGCTGGCCGGTTTCATCATGATGTTCGCCCAGGAACTGCCGGCCGACTTCTTCAGCCGTGGTGCGTTCAACCTGTCGGGCTTCATCGCCACCGTGTCGCTGGGCACCATCTGGCAGATCAGCTTCTCGCCGTATACCTCCGACTACTCGCGCTACCTGCCGCGTGAAGTGGGCATTGCCAAGCCGTTCTGGGCCACCTACTTCGGCGCTACCCTGGGCACCATCCTGTGCTTCAGCTTTGGTGCGGTGGCGGTGCTGTGCGTGCCGGAAGGCACCGATGCGATGGACGCGGTCAAGCAGGCCACCGGCTGGCTGGGCCCGATCCTGATGGTGCTGTTCCTGCTCAACATCATCAGCCACAACGCCCTCAACCTGTATGGCGCGGTGCTGTCGATCGTGACCGCGATCCAGACCTTCATCGCCGAGTGGACGCCGAGCATCAAGGTGCGGGTGGTGCTGGCTGCGGTGATTCTGGTGGGCTGCGGCATGGTCGCGCTGAATGCCTCGGCGGACTTCATCGGCCAGTTCATCGGCCTGATCCTGGCATTGCTGCTGGTACTGGTGCCGTGGGCGTCGATCAACCTGATCGACTTCTACCTGATCAAGAAGGGCCAGTACGACATCGCCTCGATCTTCAGTGCCGACGGCGGCATCTATGGCCGCTTCAACCACCACGCGATCATTGCCTATGCCTGCGGCATCCTGGTGCAGCTGCCGTTTGCCAATACGTCGCTGTATGTGGGGCCGTATTCCAATATCGTCGAAGGGGCTGACCTGTCGTGGCTGTTCGGCCTGCTGGTGACGGTGCCGCTGTATTACTGCCTGGCGACCCGGGGCAAGGCTGCCGAGAAGGCGGGGCGGGTTGTGAGTGTCAATGACTGACAGATTGGCGTTGCTGTAACAGGGGCTGCTTTGCAGCCCATCGCCGGCAAGCCAGCTCCCACAGGTTTCATGTTGCCCTTGCAGGCTGCACTATCCCTGTGGGAGCTGGCTTGCCGGCGATGGGCCGCAACGCGGCCCCGGCTATTTCAGCTCAAACCTTGAACTGCGCCACCAGGCCATTCAGGTCCACCGCCAACCGCGACAGATCCTGCGCCGCCGCACTGGTCTGGTTGGCCCCCGCCGATGTCTGCATGGCCAAGTCGCGAATGTTCACCAGGTTGCGGTCCACCTCCCGCGCCACCTGCGCCTGTTCCTCCGAAGCGCTGGCAATGACCAGGTTGCGCTGGTTGATCGAGGCAATCGCCTCGGCAATCACCTCCAGCGCCTGACCGGCGCCTTGCGCCACCTCCAGCGTGCCGCTGGCGCGGCCCTGGCTGCTGTGCATCGCCGTCACAGCCCGCTCGGTACCATTCTGGATCCCGGCAATCATCTGCTCGATCTCGGCGGTCGACTGCTGGGTACGGTGGGCGAGGGCGCGTACCTCATCGGCCACCACGGCAAAGCCACGGCCCGCCTCGCCGGCGCGGGCCGCTTCGATGGCGGCATTCAGCGCCAGCAGGTTGGTCTGCCCGGCAATCGCGCCAATCACGTCCAGCACGCGGCTGATCTCGTTGGCATTGTTGGCCAGCTGTTCGATCTCGGTCGAGGTGCCGGTCACATCAGCCACCAGATGCTGGATGGAAGCCAGCGCCTGGTTGACCCGGTCGCGGCCATCACGGGTGGTCTGGTCGGCACCCTTCGAGGCGTCGGCGGTGCTGACGGCATTGTTCGCCACTTCCTCGACCGCCGCAGTCATCTGGTTGACGGCGGTGGCCGCCTGGTCGATCTCCGCGCTTTGCTGGTGCAGGCCGCGGCTGGTGTCTTCGGTGACGGTGTGCAGTTCCTCCGAAGCCGAGGCCAACTGGTCGGACGAAGCGGCGATCTTGCGGATGGTGTCGCGCAGGCTGCCCTGCATGCGGCCCAGGGCGCGCAGCAGCAAGGCTGGCTCGTCGCGGCCGATTACACGGATGTCCTGGGTCAGGTCGCCGGTCGCCACGCGCTCGGCCACGCTCACCGCATCGGCCAGCGGCACGACGATACTGCGAGTGAGCACGGTGGCAATGGCGACCAGGGCCAGCATGATCACCAGCAGCGAGACAATGATCGCGGTGAACGCTTCGTCAGCCACGTCGCTGCTGCGCTGCGAGGCCTGTTCGGCACCTTTGCCGTTGTAGGCGATCAGCGCCGCCATGGCCTGCATCATGCTGTCGGCGCGCTGGGTCAGGGGGCCGTTGATCTGCTGCCTGGCGTCTTCCATGCGGCCAGCAACAATGTCCTGCAGTACGCGTGCTTGCAGCTCCAGGTATTGCTGGTGCGCGCTATTGAAGGTGTCGAACAGGGCGCGGTCATCGGCGGCGGTGATGGTACCTTCGTATGCCTTCAGGCCATCCTTCATCTTGGCATTGGTGTCGTCGAGCAACTGCAGGTTGCGGCTGCGTTCGCTGGGGTTGTCGTCCAGTGCGGTACGCAGGGTGAGGGCGCGGGCGCGGCCAAGGTTGCTGCTGATTTCGCTCAGGGCCACCACGGCGGGCATCCAGTTGACCCGGATTTCGTCCGTGGCCTTGTCCATCTGCCGGGTTTCATAAAGTGCGGTAAGGCCCATGAACAGGACCAGGATACCCAACAGGGCGAACACGCAGGCAGCGCGAATGCCGATCTTCAAATTCCTTAATTGCATGACATGCTCCTTGACGGTGGCGTGCAGGCCCTCAGGAGCTTGGGCGGATGGCCGGGTCACCGGGTGTGGCGCCAGGCTCTGGAAGCGCTGCGGATTCAGTTGTGTGCCTCACCCTCTTGAATTCTTTTTGATTTGAATGATGCCATATGGCCATCATTTTCGAACAGTCATTTCATGTCATGACATCAAAAGACAAAACCGCCATCAGGTGGCGGTTTTATCAGATTGCTGCGGTCAGACGATCGCGATGAGCGGGTCAGCAGCGGCCAGTGCCAGGGCGCGATCAGCCGCTGGCGGGTAGATCCATACCGAGTTGATCTGGCGCTTGAGGTCTTTGCCTTCCTGGCCGTGCAGCTTCAGTTCGCGCTCCCAACCCTCGCTGAACGTCGCGCCCCATTCGCCCAGGTCCAGGCAGGTGACGTACTTGGGCTGGCGGTACACCACCGGCTGCAGGCCGAGCAGGTCGGCCGCGGCGTTGTTGCCGGAGTGGCGGCCCATGGGGATGGCGTGCTGGCAGGTCATCAGGGCGTGGTTGCCCAGCTCGTCCACAGCGGCCCAGGCGGTGTCGCCCGTGGCGTACACATGGTCCTGGCCCAGCACCTTCAGGTGGCCGTCCACTTTCAGCCGGCCGAAGTTGTCGCGCTCGCCGGCAACCTGTGCGGTCAACGGGCTGGCCTTCACGCCAACGGTCCAGATCACAGTGTTGCTGGCGATATGCTCGCCATTGTCCAGGGTAACGCCACCGGCATCGACAGCCACCACCGAAGCCCCGGCCTTCCACTCGACCCCGGCCTGTTCGCAGGCGGCGATGATCGACGGCGTGATACCGGCGCCCAGCGCCGCACCAACTTGCGCACCGCGGTCGACCACCACCACCCGCACCGCTGCACTGGCACCGAGGATGGCACGCAGGCGGGCAGGCATTTCCGTGGCGGTTTCAATACCTGTGAAGCCACCGCCACAGACCACCACGGTGTTGCGTGCAGGCGAAGCGGGCTGGGCGGCCAGGCCGACCAGGTGCTGTTCCAGGCGCATGGCCGATTCCATCTGGTCGACATCGAATGCATGTTCGGCCAGGCCAGGCACTGCCGGGCGTGCGACCTGGCTGCCGGCGGCGAGGATCAGGCGGTCGTAGGCGATCTGTTGCCGGTGCCCCTGGGCGTCGGTGTAGCTGACGCTGCGCTCTTCGGTATCGATGCTGTCGGCGTTGCCCGGAATGAAGTGAATGCCCACGGCTTCGAACAGCTCGCCCAGCGGGGCCTTCATGCCGTGCACGTCGGCCTCGTAGAAGCGCGGGCGGATGCGCAGTTCAGGCTGCGGAGCGAGGACGCTGATGTTGATGTCGGCACGCTGGGCCTGATCGAGCAGGCGCGCAGCGCTCAGGGCGCTCCATACACCGGCAAAGCCGGCACCGATGATGAGGATGTTCGATTTCATGAAGGTGCTCCGCAAGGTTCGAAAGGGACTTCGAGGGCGGGCTGTGTGCCTCTCGAATAACTACGACTGTATTGATCGTAGTTTGTTGGTGCAAGTCTTTTTTTCCGCATGCCGACACTCCGCCTAACCATTTCACGGCTCGAATAGCTGTATTTACTGGGCTTAAGGGATAAACAAGGCCGACCGACGGCGGCTTTGCGCTTTGCGGCGCGGATGCTATAGGCGTATTATTTGCGACAAGATTGGTCGGAGATTGATATGTCGCTCTACAGTGCTGGCGTCGAATACGGTATCCATTGCCTGCTGTTCCTGGTGGACGAGCGGGGCGACTCGCGCGAGTCCAGCGTGCGCGACCTGGCGGAGTTGCAGGGTGTACCCCAGGAGTACCTGGCCAAGGTCTTTACCAAGCTGGCCCGTGCCGGGCTGGTGGCCGCCACCGAGGGCGTGCGTGGCGGCTTCCGGCTGGCGCGGCCGTCGGATGAAATCACCGTGCTGGATATCGTCAATGCCATCGACGGGCCAAAGAAGATCTTCGACTGCCGCGAAGTTCGCGAGCGTTGCAGCCTGTTCGAGGGTTCGCCGCCGGGTTGGGCGACCGAGGGCACCTGCGCGATCCATGCGGTGATGCTGGGGGCGCAGAAGCGCATGGAAGAGGCCCTGGCGCAGCAGACCATCCTTGATCTGGCGCGGCGGTTCGGGCGCAAGGCGCCGGCCGAGTTCGGGCAGAAGGTCAATGCCTGGATGGGTGAGCGGCGGGAGGGCAAAGGGGCAGGGGATATTCCGGTCAGTCAGGTCTGAATCTGCTGCCAGTGCCGGCCTCTTCGCGGGCTTGCCCGCTCCTACAGCAATCGCACAATTGCTGAAATCTGTGGGGTACCTGTGGGAGCGGGCGAGCCCGCGAAGAAGCCGGCACAGAAATAACCCGCTCAGCGCCCCTCATGCTGCCGCCGATACGCCCCCGGCTGCACCCCCACCGCCTTGGCAAACGCCCGGGTAAACGCCGCCACCGACTGATATCCCACCTGTGCCCCTACCTGCTCCACGGTATGCCCCGCCCGCAGCAACTGGCTGGCATGGCGCATGCGCAACGCCAGCAGTACTTGCCCCGGCGACTGTCCCGCCAGTTCATTGAAACGCTTGAAAAACGCCGACCGCGACAACCCGGTGCAGGTGGCCATGCTTTCCAGCGTCCACGCTTGCCCCGGTTGCTCGATCAGCTGCTCCAGCAACCCGGCAAACGCCGGTTGCCGGGCGAGGGCGACCAGCCCGCCCAGCGATTGCCCGGCATGCACCTGCTGGCGCAGCACATACAGAAACAACAAGTGCGTCAGCCGCTCCAGCAACGCCTGTGACGGCCCGGCGGCGCGCCGGCATTCCTCCAGGATCAGCTCGAACAACGCCCGCGCCGCGTGCCCGGCCGGTTCATCGGCGCGCAGCAATATCCAGTCGGCCAGGCCGTCGACGATCAGCGCCGACAAGCCCGGCCTGAAGTGGAAGAAACCACATACCAGCCCCACGCCATCGACCGCATCGGCGTCCATGGCCTGCATGTGCTGGCGTGGCTGGGCGCAGGCACTGGCCGGGTCCTGGTCGCTGGCCAGGCGATAGCCGAGGTCGCGCAGCAGGAACACCGCATCGCCGGCCTCCAGGCGCAGTGCCTCGGGCTGGCCGTCGATGTGCAGCCAGCAATGCCCTTGCACCACCAGGTGGAAGCTGGCCCGGCCCATGCCTTCGGTGCTGGCGTGCCAGCCGCCGCAGTAGCGGCCCACATGGAACAGGCTGGCATCGAGCTCCAGGCCTTCTAATAACCAATCGACAAGGTGGCTGGATGAAATCATCTAATGCAAAGACTCAAGAGCAAGGAAAGGCGACTGATGAATATGGAGGGTAGTTCTTATAACCAACAGACTGTAGTGACACCCATCAAAGGAGACCACTCCATGTCCTCGCGCATTACTTTACACACGCTGCAGAGCGCCCCGGAAGCGGCCCGTCCGTTCCTCGAGAACGCCCAGAAGAATTCCGGCTTCATCCCCAACCTGCTGGGCGTGCTGGCCAATGCCCCGGCGGCGCTGGAAACCTACGTGACCGTTTCGGCACTCAACGGCAAAGCCGAACTGAGCCTGGCCGAGCGTGAAGTGGTGCAGCTGATTGCCGCCACCCAGCATGGCTGTGACTTCTGCGTGGCCGGCCACACGGCCGTGGCCCTGAACAAGGCCAAGCTGCCGCAGGAGGTGGTCGATGCCCTGCGTGCCCGTGGCGAGCTGCCCGATGCCCGTTATGAAACCCTGGCCGCGTTCGCCCGCGAAGTCATCGCCACCCGTGGCAATGTCAGCGAGGCCACTTACCAGGCCTTCCGCGCAGCCGGTTTCAGCGAAGGCAACGCCCTGGAGGTGATTCTGGGCGTGAGCCTCGCAACCCTGTGCAACTTTGCTAATGTGTTCGCCCAGACGCCGCTCAATGACGAGCTCGGCAAGTACCGCTGGCAACCTTCTGCATGATCCGCGCGTGACACCGGTCGTACCGCGATCGTTGCAGGAGCGGCCTTGTGCCGCGAATGGGCCGCCAAGCGGCCCCGGCGTTTTCAAAGGAGCAAGACCATGCAAGATTGTGCATTTCGACACTGGCTGGATGCCAATGCCGAGGCCATTGACCGCGGCCAGTGCGAGCCGCAGCTGGTGCTGGCGCAAATCGCCGAATCGCAGCTGCTGCGGGTCGGTGTCGACCCGGCCCTGGGCGGCACGGGCGGGCAGGTGACCGACGCGGTCGAGGCCATCGCCGCAATCGCCAGCCGCTCGCTGGCAGCGGCGTTCGTCTGCTGGGGCCAGCGCGCCTTCATCGAATACCTGTTGCACAGCCCCAACCAGCCCCTTCGCGAGCACCTGTTGCCGCGCCTGCTGACTGGCGAACTGGCCGGCGCCACCGGGCTGTCCAATGCCATGAAGTTCCTGTCCGGCATCGAAGCGCTGCAGGTGCGCGGGCGCCCGCAAGCCGATGGCTGGCAGTTAGAAGGGCGCCTGCACTGGGTGACCAACCTGCGCAAAAGCGGCTTCGTGGTGGCTGCGGCTATCGAAGACGAAGCCGGTGGTGCACCGTTCGTGCTGGCCATTCCGTCCGACGCGCAGGGCCTGGAGCGCTCCGACGACCTGCAACTGATGGGCCTGCAATCGAGCAACACCGCGGCACTGGCCTTCCACCAGGTGCAATTGCAGCGTGGCTGGTTGCTGCACGAAAATGCCCGTGAGTTCCTACCCCGGGTACGCCCGGCGTTCCTGGCGCTGCAGTGCGGCATGGCCATTGGCCTGGCGCGGCGGGCGCTGGCGGAAGTGCAGGCACACCTGCATGGCCGTGCCTCGTTCCTCGACGAAGCACGCCAGGTGCTCGGCGAGCGCCTGGAAAACACCGTGAGCGAGCTCAAGCAAGGCCTGCTCGATGGCCGCTTCCAGCAGCAGCCGGCAGCCTTGTTCAAGCTGCGCATCACCCTGGCCGAAAGCGCTGCCGACGCCGTGCAACTGGAGTTGCAGGCCAGTGGTGGCAAGGCCTACCTCAGCGAGTATGGCGAAGGCTTTGCCCGCCGCTGGCGCGAGTCGGCCTTCGTGCCGATCGTCACGCCCAGCCTGGTGCAACTGCGCGCCGAACTGCAACGCCAGGCGGGCGCGGCATGAGCCAAGTGTTGCTCGAAGCCCGCGACATCAGTCTGGGCTACCCGCGCGAGGGTGGCTGGCAGGCGGTGCTGGCGCAGTTCGACCTGCAGCTGGCACCCGGCGAAGTGGTGACCATCCTCGGCCCCAGCGGGGTCGGCAAGTCCAGCCTGCTGCGGGTACTGGCCGGCCTGCAGCAGCCCCGCGGTGGCAGCGTGACCCTGCACGGCCAGCCGCTGCAGGGCCCGCACCCACGCCTGGCGGTGGCCTTCCAGGACCCGAGCCTGTTGCCCTGGCTGAGCCTGGAGAAGAACGTCGCCTTCGGCCTGGACTTCGCCCGCCAACCAAAACTTGCCGCCGCCGAACGGCGCGCACGCATCGACCATGCGATTGCCGCCGTGGGCCTGGCCCATGCTCGCGGCCAGTACCCGGCGCAGTTGTCCGGCGGCATGGCCCAGCGCACCGCGCTGGCCCGCTGCCTGGCCCGCCAGCCCGAAGTGCTGTTGCTCGACGAGCCTTTCGGCGCGTTGGATGAAGTGACCCGGGCCGACATGCAGCAACTGCTGCTGCAACTGATCGCCACCCACAACACGGCGGCGGTGCTGATCACCCACGATATCGACGAAGCCCTGCTGCTGTCCGACCGGGTCCTGCTACTGGGCAACCACCCAGCGCATACCCTCGGCCAGTGGCGCATCGACCTGCCGCAACCACGGACGCAGCGGGTCGAGGAACTGGGTGCCTTGCGCATCGAAATTCTCAAAACCCTTCGGCGGGCAAGCCGCACAGTCGAACCTACCCCAACCCCGTTGCCCTCGGAGGCTGTCCATGTGCATGGATGACTGCTGTTCCTCTTCTTCGCGTCGCGATTTCCTCAAGCTCGGCGCCATGCTCACGGCCGCCGGTGCACTGCCGTTGCTGTCGAGCCTGCAGGCCCGCGCCGCCGCCGAACCGGACGCGCCAGTGCGTATCGGCTACCTGCCGATCACTGACGCCACGCCGCTGCTGGTGGCGCACAACAACGGCCTGTTCGAGGCCGAAGGCATCAAGGCCGAGCGCCCGGTGCTGCTGCGCAGCTGGGCGCAGGTGATCGAGGCGTTCATCTCCGGCCAGGTCAACGTCATCCACCTGCTGTCGCCGATGACCGTATGGGCCCGTTACGGCAGCAAGGTGCCGGCCAAGGTGGTGGCCTGGAACCACGTGGGCGGTTCAGGCCTGACCGTGGCCCCGGACATCAGCGACATGAAACAGCTGGGCGGCAAGACCGTGGCCATCCCGTTCTGGTACTCGATCCACAACGTGGTGCTGCAACAGATGCTCAACGACAACGGTCTGACCCCGGTGTCGAAGCCGGCCAATGCGCCGCTGGCCGGCAACGAAGTCAACCTGCTGGTATTGCCGCCGTCCGACATGCCGCCGGCGCTGGCCAGCAAACGCATCGCTGGCTATATCGTCGCCGAGCCATTCAACGCCCTGGCCGAGAACCTCAAGGTTGGCCGCGTGCAGCGCTTTACCGGCGATGTGTGGCGCAACCACGCCTGCTGCGTGGTGTTCATGCACGAGCACGACCTGAACAACCGCCCGGAGTGGTCGCAGAAGGTGGTCAACGCCATCGTCAAGGCCCAGCACTGGACCCGTGACCACCGCGCCGAGGCCGCCGCATTGTTGTCCAAGGCCGGCCCCAACAAGTACACCCCGCATGAACCAGCGGTGCTCGGCAAAGTGCTGGCCCCGGCCACCGAGGACCGTGCCGGTTACATTGCCAGTGGCGCCATTCGCCACCAGCAGTGGGACGAAAAGCGCATCGATTTCCAGCCTTACCCGTTCCCCAGCTACACCGAAGAGCTGGTCAAGCGCCTGAAAACCACCCTGATCGAGGGCGACAGCGCGTTCCTGGCCGGCCTGGACCCGGCACAGACCGCCCGCGACCTGGTCGACGACCGCTTCGTGCGCAACGCCATCGCCAGCGTTGGCGGGCCGTCGGTGTTCGGCATCGCCGATAACTTCGAGCGTAGCGAGGAGTTTGCGGTCTGATGCGCACGCATGTCGTTCATGCCGGCCTGGGGCTGGCCGGGTTGCTGGGTTTGTTGCTGTTGTGGTGGGCCGGTGTCGCGCTGTTCGGCCAGGCCGATGGCCTGTCGGCGCGCTTTTCGCCGGCAGCGACCCTGGCCAGCCTGGTCGAGTTGCTGGGGCAGGGCGAGGTGTACGGGCATATCTGGGTCAGCCTCAAGCGTATCCTGGTCGGGCTGCTGCTGGCGCTGCTGATCGGCGTGCCGCTGGGCTTGCTGGTGGGCAGCTACCGGCACCTGGAGGCCGCAACCACGCCGGCGTTCCAGTTCCTGCGCATGATCTCACCGCTGTCGTGGATGCCGGTGGTGGTGATGCTGATGGGCGTGGGTGACCAGCCTATCTACTTCCTGCTGGCGTTTGCCGCGTTGTGGCCGATCTTGCTGAACACGGCGGCCGGGGTAAGGCAGCTGGACCCGCGCTGGTTGCAGTTGAGCCGCAGTTTGAGTGCCACGCGCCGGGAGACCTTGTGCAAGGTGATCGTGCCCGGGGTGATCGGCCATGTGCTGACCGGCGTGCGCCTGGCCATCGGCATCCTGTGGATCGTGCTGGTGCCGTGCGAAATGCTCGGGGTGAGTGCGGGGCTGGGGTACTTCATTCTCGATACCCGCGACCGGCTGGCGTATTCCGAGCTGATGGCGATGGTGCTGCTGATCGGGGTGCTGGGGTTTGTGCTGGATGCCCTGGCGCGTGGGCTGCATCGGCGTTGGGTGCATGGCTGAGGGGCCAGTGTGGCTTCTTCGCGGGCTTGCCCGCTCCCACAATCCCACCGCCCTTTGGCCTTGTGAAATCCCTGTGGGAGCGGGCGAGCCCGCGAACAGGCCGTTGGATCAATGCACGGTCTTGCGCTGCCGTACACACTCCCGGGCCTGAGCGGTCAGTTCGTCCAGCCGCTCGTCCCGCATCTGTTCCGCTTCGATCATCGCATCCTCACCCTGCTGGTTGAGCAGGTAGGTATGGATCTGCATCACTTCCGCCGTCTGGTAGATCGGCGCAATATCCAGCCGCCCGATCAGCGCGCCGCTAGCCCGCCCGGTACTGCTCATCAGTACCTGCGGCCCGTTGGCGGCCACCACCTGCATGCCCATCGCCTCGAACCACGGTACCTGGCTGGCAAAGGCATTCAGCTCGACGCAGGCATGGCGTGCCTGCAGGTCGCCCAGCAGGGCGCGGGCGATGCCCTGGCGACGATGGCTGGCGCGCACGGCCAGGAATGCCAGGGCGCACGCCTGTTCATCGTCCTCGGCCGGCAGCGACAGGGCAAACCCCAGCAATTGGTCCGGTGCCTCGGCATCCAGCGCCAGGGTCAGCGTCACGGCCAGGCCGCGGGTGCCGTCCAGTGCTTGCAGGTACTGGTGCACCTCCATGCCGACGCCGTACTGGTACAGCGGGTACAGCGGGTTGTCGGCGCTGATGGCGACACTGCTCAGTTCGCCGACGTGGTGAATCACCAGTTCGCGGATCTGGTTCTGGAAAGATTCAGGCGGCACGCTGTCGAGGCGGCTCAGGATGAACATCGGGGGGCGGGCTCCGGCGGGTAGATGGACGGCCCGCGCCATGCGGGCGCGGGCTGTACAGTCTAACCGGTTTTGCCGATCAGCCTTGTACCTGCAATGCACCGAGCATCAGGTCGAGGTTTTGCACCGCCGCACCGGAGGCACCTTTGCCGAGGTTGTCGAACACTGCGGTCAGCAGCACCTGGCCATGCTCAGGGTTGGCGTAAAGCGCCAGGCGCAGGTCGTTGCTGTCGTTCAACGCCTCGGGGTCTAGGTTCGGCGCTGCGCCGTGCTGGTGCAGGGGCATCAGCTGGATGTGGCGGGCACCCTGGTAGTGCTGCTGCAGGCAGGCCTGCAGCTGTTCGGCACTGACCTGGCCGGGCAGCAGGCGCAACTGCAGCGGGATGCTCAGCACGATGCCTTGGCGGTAGGCAGCGTAGCCGGGCATGAACATCGGCCGCGCCGACAGCCCGGCGTGCTGCTGGATTTCCGGCACGTGCTTGTGCGCCAGTTCCAGGCCGTACAGTTGCAGGGCCGGGGTTTTGCCGGCGGCGGGCTGTTCATGCCGTTCGACTGCGGCGCGACCACCACCGGAATAGCCGGAGATGGCGTGGATGTTCAGCGGGTAATCCGCTGGCAGCAGGCCGGCCTTGACCAGTGGGCGCAACAGGGCGATGGCGCCGGTGGGGTAGCAGCCGGGGTTGCTGACGCGCTTGCTGTGCGCGATGCGCTCGGCTTGCTGCTCGTCGAGCTCCGGCAGGCCATAGACCCAGCCTGGGCTGGTGCGGTGCGCGGAGCTTGCGTCGATCACCCGCACCTGCGGGTTGTGGATCGCCGCCACGGCCTCGCGGGCGGCATCGTCGGGCAGGCACAGCAGGGCGATGTCGGCGCTGTTGATTGCCTCGCGGCGGCGTTGCGGGTCTTTGCGCTCGGCTTCG
This sequence comes from Pseudomonas sp. B8(2017), assembly GCF_002113575.1. NCBI lineage: Bacteria > Pseudomonadati > Pseudomonadota > Gammaproteobacteria > Pseudomonadales > Pseudomonadaceae > Pseudomonas > Pseudomonas sp. B8(2017). Next base: position 24,667 of record NZ_NEIO01000004.1, read on the forward strand.
GGCAGGGTCAGCAGGCGCAGATCGCTGCGGCCTTGCAGGCGGGCATGGATCTGCAGGCCGGTGGTGCCTTGGTCACCGTCGATGAAGACAACAGGGGTGTGCATGGTCAAAGTCCGGTCGGGGAGGGATGGCCTATGCTCGCTTGTGGCTATGGTAAAGAAAATTTGAATATGATGATCGATATGTTCATCTTTTCTGAATGAGTTTGGCCCATGCGCGAAATCAGCCTCGATCGCCTCCGCACCTTGGTGGTCATCTCCGACCTGGGCTCCTTTGCCGAAGCCGCCCGCCAGCTCAACCTGGCACCGCCCACCATCAGCCTGCACGTGGCCGAGCTGGAGGCGCGCATCGGCGCCCCGTTGCTTACCCGCACCCGCGGCCAGGTGCGGCCCACGGTCATCGGCGAAACCCTGCTGGCCCGTGCCCGTCGCCTGCTGGCCGACGCCGACCTGGCGCTGGATGAAGTGCGCCGACAGGTCGAGGGCCTGACCGGCCGGGTGCGCCTGGGCGCTTCCACCGGTGCCATCGCCCACCTGCTGCCGCAGGCGCTGGAGCACTTGCGTACGGTGCACCCGGGGATCGATGTGCAGGTACAGGTGCTGACCTCCCAGGCCTCGTTGGCGCGCTTGCGCGAGGGCACGCTGGATATCGGCCTGGTGGCCTTGCCACAGGTGGCCGGCAAAGGGCTTGCGGTTACGCCCTGGCGGCGCGACCCGATCCTGGCCTACGTGCCGGCCGACTGGCAGCCACCGGCCAAGGTCACACCGGCCTGGCTGGCGCAGCGGGCGTTGATCCTCAACGACAGCAGCACCCAGCTTTCGCGGGTGACCGGCGAGTGGTTCGCGGCAGCGGGGTTGTACCCCGAGCCGCGAATCGAGCTGAACTACAACGATGCGATCAAGAGCCTGGTCGGGGCCGGGTATGGGGCGACATTGCTGCCGCAGGAGGGGGAGTCGGCCGAGCTGGACCGGCGCATTGCCCGCCGGCCGCTGCGGCCGGGGTTGTGGCGGCAACTGGGCATTGCCTGCCGGGAAGGGCAGGTGGAGCGGGCCACGGGGTATGTGTTGCAGGCGTTGGAGCGGTTGCGCCAGTAGGGGCTCCTGTGCAGCCCAATCGCCGGCAAGCCAGCTCCCACAGGTACAGCGATAGCCTGAAGGCAGCGCCGTACCTGTGGGAGCTGGCTTGCCGGCGATTGGGCCGCAAGGCGGCCCCTGGGGTCACCCTCGCTCTCGGGCCCGCACCGCGGTCACTGTCTCTCCGCCAACCCCCCAGTTATCGGTCGGCACCTCCTCGATCACCACAAAGGTACTGGCCGGCGGCTTGCCCAGCACCTGCTGCAGCATGCGGGTCGTCTGTTCGATCAGCTGGCGCTTGTGCTCAGCGCTCACGCCTTCATCGGTTACGCGAATATGGACATAGGGCATGGTTCTCGCTCCTCTGTCAGTGCCAGGTGCCAGCGGTGCTACCGCCATCCACCGGCAGGATCACGCCGCTGACGAAGCGTGAGTCGGCCAGGTACAACACTGCATCCACGACATCCTGTGGCAAGCCGGTGCGGCCACTGGGTGACAGCGCGCCCATGCCTTGTGTGTTGCCGCCATGCAGCGGTGTTTCGATGATCCCCGGCGCCACCGCATTCACCTGTACGCCGCTGGCTGCCAGTTCCAGCGCCAGGCCTTTCACCGCCTGGTTCAGGCCACCCTTGACCAGTACCGGCAGCAGGGCCGGCACGCGGGTGTCCGGTTGCAAGGCGATGGAGGCGGTGATGGCGATGATCTGCCCATGCCCTTGCCTGGTCATGATCCGCGCCGCTTCCTGGGCCGGGTAGAAGAACCCCTTGAGGTTGGTACCGACCAAGGCGTCGACATCCGCTTCGCTGTACTCGGCAAATGGCTTGGCAATGAAGATGCCGGCGTTGTTGATCAGCAGGTCGACCCCGCCAAAGGCTTGCTCGGCGCTGGCGAACAGGCGCTGCGCCGTGCCCGGTTCGGCGATGTCGCCAGCCACGCCGATGAAGCGCGATGGGTTGCCGAGGCGGGCGGCGGCTTGCTCAAGGCGGGCCTGGCTACGGGCGTTGCCGACCACGTTGTCGCCGCGTTCGAGGAAGGCCTCGGCCAGGGCGAAACCCAGGCCGCTCGAGGCCCCGGTAATGATGACGGTGCGTGGCGTGTTCATGTGCATGATCTCCAGTGAAGTGAGCCATGGGCTCGGTGTGAAGCCACTGTAGGTTGCAATCAGCACTTGAAAAATGAGGCGCGGGGCATTTCAATCGATACATCATGTAATCAATCGAGCCGTCATGACCCGCCATTTCGACGATCTGCAACTGGGCAGCCTGGAGCTGTTCTGCCTGGCCGCCGACAGCGGCAGCTTCACTGCCGCGGCCACGGAGGCCGGCGTTACGCCGGCGGCGGTCAGCCGCAGCGTGGCGCGCCTGGAAGAGCGCCTGGGTGTGCGCCTGTTCGTCCGCACCACCCGGCAGATGCGCCTGTCCGCAGCCGGCCAGGCCTATTACCAGCAATGTCGGCAGGCACTGGGGCAGCTGGTCGAGGCCGAGCGCCAGGTCACGGGCGGGCAGGTCGAGCCGAGCGGCCGCCTGCGTATCAGTGCACCCACGCCCTATGCTCATCACCGGCTATTGCCGCTGCTGCCGCGGTTTCGCCAGCGTTACCCAAAGGTGCAGGTGGATGTGCATGTCAGCAACCGCAACGTCGACTTTGCCGAGGAACCGTTCGACCTGGCCATTCGTGGTCGCGAGCCGGCCGATTCGCGGCTGGTGGCGCGTCGCCTGGAAGATGCCGAACTGGTGGTGGTGGCCACGCCGGGCTACCTGGCCCGTGCCGGCACGCCACGAACACCGCACGACTTGCTGCAACATGAGTGCATCCAGTTCGAACTGCCCAGCAGTGGCCGCCGCCCGCCGTGGAGCTTCCTTCAGGATGGCCAGCAGGTGGAGATCGAAACCCAGGGTGGGTTCACCTGCCTGGGCGACTTCCTCGCCACCGCCACGCTGGTGCGCCACGGCGGCGGGCTGATGCAGGCTTATCGCTTTACCGTGCAGGACGCACTGGCCAGTGGCGAACTGGTGGAAGTGCTCGCCGAGTTTGGCGGCACTTCGCGGCCGTTCATGCTGATCTACCCCCAGGCCCGGCACATGCCGCTGCGGGTGCGGGTGTTCATCGATTTCCTGTTTGCCGAGGGGGCATAGCCCCTGGGCTGAAGCGAGGCGCCGGGGCGTATGGCCGACTATGCTGTTTGCTGCGTCGAGCCAATGTCATCTCGACGACCCTTCAGGTTTTCCAGGAGAACGCTCCATGAAATCCACGAAATGCATACCTTTGCTGGTGATTGCCTCGGTCCTCAGTTTTGCCGCACACGCAGACCCGGCGAGCAACTGTGCGGCCAAGATCAAGGAGCTTGAAGACATTCAGAAGACTGATGGCCAGGCGCTGCACGGTGGCATGGCGCATGACTACCACGAGCTGTTGAAGCAGGCCAAGGAAGGGCAGGCTGCGGGTGACATGATCAAGTGCCAGGCCTCCGCCGACCGGGCCAAGACCATCTACAACAAGGCGCGCGGGAAGTAGCTGCAGTCCTGCACTGGCCTCTTCGCGGGCTCGCCCGCTCCCACAGGTACTGCACAGGCCTTGAGCCTGTTGGAAATCCTGTGGGAGCGGGCAAGCCCGCGAAGAGGCCAGTGCAGGAAAGCCCAGTCAGAACCAGCGATCATTCTTCCTGCGCCCACGGGTCAGCGCTGGCAGGATCAGCCCCGCCAGCAAGCCCGCGCCGGCAATGCTGCCGCCATACACCATGTAGCGCATCATCACCTGCTTGTTCTCGTCCCCCAGGCGGGCCTGGGTATCGCGCAGCTGCGACTGGCTCTGGTCGAGCTGTTCATTCAGCGCCTTGTTGCGCGCCTCCAGTTCGTCGATCAGCTTCTTGCGTGAATCCAGGGTTTCCTGCATGCCCTGCACGCGGCTCTTCCAGCTGTCGTCGATGTTCTTCAACTGCCCGGTCAGGTCCGCGACCTGGGCATCGAGCTGCGGCAGGCGCTCGCTCTGGCCTGGCACCGACTGCAGGTCGTTGCTGAGAATCCACACCACATCGCCGTTCTGCCCGCGCACCTGGCTGTAGTTGCCCTGGCTGCCGATCAGGGTCAGCTTCTGCCCGGACTTGAGTGTACCGACAATGCGGTGGCCATCGGTGGGGCCGCTGCGCACGTAGGTGCTCAGGCTGTCGCTGACCCAGCGTGCGTCGCTGGCAGGCTCTTCGGCGTGCACCGGTGCGGCAAGGGCCACCAGGGTGGCGATCAGGCCGCCGCGCAGGGCAGTGAGGGCGGAAGCAGTTGGGCGGGAATCGGGCATGTTGGGTCTTCGCTGAAACAGGACAAAAGTAGGCCCGGTGACTGGGCCGATGAACCGGTCGGTGAGTTGACCGTCAGCCAAAGACCGTTTTTTTGTAGGCGGGTTCACTACCTGACGTCGGAAATGTCTGCAGGATGTTGCAGGACCCGGCTTGGCTTTGCTGCATTGCCAATGAGGAAAATGTCGTGGAGTACCCCTTGTCGATCCTGTGAATTCACCCTGCTTGCCGGGGCTAGACTCTGGAGTTCACATTCATTCATGGAGCAAGACCATGACTGCCAGGAACACCATCTGCCTCTGGTACGACAATGATGCCGAGGAGGCAGCCAACTTCTATGCCAGCGTCTTCCCCGACAGCAAGGTAATCGCGCTGCACAAGGCGCCGAGTGATTACCCGTCGGGCAAGGAGGGCGACGTGATCACGGTCGAATTCACCGTCATGGGCATTCCCTGCGTGGGGCTCAATGGAGGCAAGGCCTTCACGCACTGCGAGGCTTTTTCATTTCAGGTCAGCACCGAGGACCAGGCCGAGACCGACCGCTTGTGGGATGCCATTGTCAACAATGGCGGCCAGGCCAGCGTCTGCGGCTGGTGCAAGGACAAATGGGGGATTTCGTGGCAGATCACCCCGCGCATCCTCATCGAAGCCATCGGGCACCCCGATCGGGCGGCGGCCAAGCGGGCGTTCGAGGCCATGATGCAGATGGGCAAGATCGATGTGGCCAGGATAGAGGCGGCGTTGAAGGGCTGATTACGGCAGTGAAGGCATCTTGATCGGGGGCTGATCGGGGTGGGCGTGCTTGACCATGAGTTTTTGTAATCAATAAGCCCTAGAAAATGTCGATGTATCGGCTCGCAGCCCCGCCCTAGACTCGGGTAGCAATTGGGGGCTCCGCTGCTCATTCAAAGGGACTGATCGAATGAGCAGGCGTATCAACGCACGATGAAGCGTACGCCAACCCCGATGCATCGCTGTTTTCCAGACAACAAGAACCAGGAAATCCGCACGCCATGATGACATCGCCGTTCTCGATCCCCGCCAATGCCCGCCGTATCGACCCGTCGCGCCAGCGCGCCGCTGCGCTCAAGGCCGACGGTTCGGTCGACGACAACGACCGCACCGAAATCGGCCCTACGCCGCTGGCCTTTGCCGAGTGGGCTGCCCTCGGCCTGCAGGCGCCGCACCTGCCAACCATGCGCGAGTACCGCCTGCAGCGTATCCGCGAGCAGCTGGTGGCCCGCGACCTCGGTGGCATCCTGCTGTTCGACCCACTGAACATCCGCTATGCCACCGACACCACCAACATGCAGCTGTGGACCACCCACAATCCCGCGCGAGCCTGTTTCGTCGCCGCCAGCGGCCATGTGGTGCTGTGGGACTTCCATGGCTGCGATCACCTGTCTGCGCATTTGCCGCTGGTAAGCGAACTGCGCAGTGGCGCTTCGTTCTTCTATTTCGAAACCGGTGACCGCACCGAGGAACATGCCCGGCGCTTCTGCGCCCAGGTCGACGAACTGCTGCGCACCCATGCCGGCAACAACCGCCGCCTGGCCGTGGACCGCATCGAAGTCGCCGGCCTGCGCGCCCTCGATGCGCTCGGCGTGCAGGTGCACAATGGCCAGGAAGTGACCGAATTCGCCCGGCTGATCAAAGGCCCCGACGAAATCCTCGCCATGCGCTGCGCCGTGGCTTCCTGCGAAGCCTCGGTGGCCGAAATGCGCCAGGCCATGCGTGCCGGGGCCACCGAGAACGATGTGTGGGCGGCGCTGCACAGCGGCAATATCCGCCGCGGCGGCGAATGGATCGAAACCCGCATCCTCAGCTCTGGCCCGCGTACCAACCCCTGGTTCCAGGAGTCCGGCCCGCGGGTGCTCGGTGACGGTGACCTGTTGTCGTTCGACACCGACCTGATTGGTGTATATGGCTTCTGCGTGGACATGTCGCGCAGCTGGATCTGCGGTGGCCTTGAGCCCACGGCAGAGCAGAAGCGCCTGTATCGCATTGCCCATGAACACATCCACGTCAACGCCGAAATGGTCAAGCCTGGCGTGCGCTTCACCGAACTCACCCGCAACGGCCACCGCTTGCCCGAGAGCTGCCGCGCGCAGCGTTACGGCGTGATGTTCCATGGGGTGGGGCTATGCGATGAGTACCCGAGCATTCGTTACCCGGAAGACCTCGAGTCCTATGGCTACGAAGGCGAACTGCAGCCGGGCATGGCCTTGTGCGTGGAGGCTTATGTGGGCGAAGTGGGCGGGCGTGACGGGATCAAGCTGGAGAACCAGTTGCTGGTGACCGAGGACGGGTATGAGCTGTTGACCCATTACCCGTTCGAGGAAAGCTTCCTGCGCGATTGATTGGGCACCTGAAACCTGCGCCGTACCCGTGTAGGAGCGGCTTTAGCCGCGAACACCGGCAAAGCCGGTGCCATCCACCGCGCCGCCTGCTTCGCGGGTAAACCCGCTCCCACAAGGTACGGCGCAGGCTCCGGCTCACGCGGTCCCTGTGGGAGCGGGCTTGCCCGATCAGTTGCCGGTCACTTCGGCCTCTGCCGACGCCGGCTTGGCCGAAGTCTTCTTCTCCTGCACCACGATGTAGAACTCTTCGCCATGCTTCACCGCGCCATACAGCACGGCCTTTTCGATCAGTTCGTTGCCGCGCAGGTGGCGCAGCATCATCGGGTCCTTGCGCAGGTCGCGGTACAGCGCCAGGCACAGCAGCACCATCACCACCACGAACGGCAGGGCCACGACGATGGTCAGGTTCTGCAGGCCGGTCAGCGCCTCGCCGGGGTCGCGCGGGTCACCGATTGCCAGCATGATCGCCGCAACAGTACCGGTCAGCGCACCCCAGAAGATCACCGTACGTCGCGATGGCGTGGTGGTGCCGTGTTCCGACAGCGTGCCCATCACCAGCGAGGCCGCATCGGCACCGGAGACGAAGAAGATACCCACCAGAACCATCACCAGCACCGATGTCGCCGAGGCCAGCGGGTAGCTGTCCAGCAACTGGTACAGCGCGTGGTTGCTGTTGACCGCACCATTGGCCAGCTGGAAGGCGCCCTCGCGCAGGGCGTCGATACTCGCGCCGCCAAAGATGGTGAACCACACCAGGCTGACCAGGCTCGGTACCAGCAGCACCCCGGTAACGAACTGGCGGATGGTGCGGCCGCGGCTGATGCGGGCGATGAACATGCCCACGAACGGCGTCCAGGAAATCCACCAGGCCCAGTAGAACACGGTCCAGCCGGCCAGCCAGCTGTTCATCTGCTCACCGCCGCTGGCGTTGGTGCGGGCCATCATTTCCGGCAGCATCTTGACGTAGATGCCGATCGAGGTTGGCAGCAGGTTGAGCATCAGCAGGGTCGGGCCGACCATGAACACGAACAGCGCCAGCACCAGCGCCAGCACCATGTTGGTGTTGGACAGCCACTGGATGCCCTTGCCGATGCCCGACACCGCCGAGGTGACGAAGGCGATGGTCAGCAGGGTGATGATCGAGATGTAGAACAGCTTGCCGGGGCTTTCGATCCAGCCGTTGTACTCCAGGCCGCCGGCGATCTGCAGCGCGCCCAGGCCCAGCGAGGCCGCCGAGCCGAACAGCGTGGCGAAGATCGCCATCATGTCGATCAGGCGGCCGAGCGGGCCGTTGGCATGCTTGCCGATCAACGGCCGGAAGGCGGCGGAAATCAGCTGCGAGCGGCCGCGACGGAAGGTGCCATAGGCAATCACCAGGCCGACGATGGCATACATGGCCCAGGGGTGCAGGGTCCAGTGGAACAGCGTGGTGGCCATGGCCACCTGCATCGCTTCGCTGGATTGCCCGGCGGCCGTCCCAGGCGGTGGCGACACATAGTGCGACAGCGGTTCGGCAACGCCGAAGAACATCAGGCCGATGCCCATGCCGGCGCTGAACATCATCGCCACCCACGACACCGTACGGAATTCTGGCTGTTCGCCATCACGGCCCAGCGGGACCCGGCCGTAACGGCTGGCCGCCAGCCACAGCACGAACACCACGAACAGCGTGGAGGTGAGCACGAAGAACCAGCCGAAGTTGAGAATGACCCAGGATTGCGCGCTGGAGGCGCTGCTGGCGAGGCTGGCCTGGTTGAGGAAGCCCCAGAGGACGAAAGCGATTGCCAGGAGGCTGGTGAAACCAAAGACGATCCAGTCGAGCTTGCCCTCGAAACGCCGGTCCTGGCGCGCTTCCGCGGTTTTCGAGGGGTCCGTCACGCCAAGGTCGAGCGTTTCGGTGATGTGTTCCTTTGCCATGAATGATGAGGCCCCTTTCTGGCTTACCTGCAGGTGCAGGCTTGTTGTTGTGTGGGCTACCGAGTTCGATGACTGCCTCGGCCGGGAGATTGCTGGCGGGATTATCCTGTGCACGAAACGGCGGCTCCTGTCCCGATAACGCCCCGGGGCGTCCATTACGCGACCTGCCAAATACTTTTAGTTCTGGGGGCGATGGCCCTTTCTGCTTCGCGTTCTGGTACCCTGATGGGCATTCCCCGGGCCTGCACATCCGAGCACCGTAGAAGCGCTGCTGCTTGTGGGCCTGGCCGTACCAGGAAACGGAGATTCGTCCAAATGGCCACTGACCGTGTGAGCCTGATTCATTTCGATAAATTGAGCATGAGCCCTGCCGCTGCCGATCGGTTCCAGAAAGCCCTCGACGCGCTGGAAGCGCTCAAGCTGCAGGACCGTTACGTGTATCTCATCGCTCCTTATCTGGGTGATATCGCTGACGCCTCCGACCCCGAGCAACTGGCCACCGCCCTGGAACAGGGCTTGCGCGTGGTCGACGAGCTGCTGGCCGCCAGGTCGGTCAGCAAGGTCAAGGCCGAGGAAGTGCGCCAGGTGTTCCACGGCGCCGCCGAGCGTGCGCGGGCAGAAATGCCCGGCTGAGTGGCGGCATGGCCAAAGACATCGACAACCCTTGCGTCTCGCTGTGCCAGCTCAATAGCGAGCTGTGCGTGAGCTGCGGCCGCACCCGTGACGAAATCCGCAAATGGCGGGGCATGAAACGCCCCGAGAAGATGGCCACCGTGCAGCGGGCGGCAACGCGGATGAAGGCTATCGCCAAGAAGGCGGCCAAGCGGCAGAATGCCGACTGAACCTGCGCACCCTGTGCGCGGCCTTTCCTGATTGTCTGACGAGCCTGAAAATGGATTCTCACTCGCTGTTTGCCTTTACCCTGGTCGCTGCCATCGCGATCGCCAGCCCCGGCCCTGCCACCCTGATGGCCATCAACAACAGCCTGGCCCATGGCCAGCGCAGCGCGATCTGGTCGTCGCTGGGCAATGGTTCGGGCCTGTTCTGCCTTTCTGCTGCGGCCATGCTGGGCTTGGGCGCGCTGCTGGCCAGTTCCGAAATGCTGTTCAACGCCGTGAAGATCCTGGGGGCGGGCTACCTGTTCTACCTGGGGGCGCGGCAATTGCTGAAAAAGAGCCCGATGCTGGCGCAGGGCGCCGCAGAGGGTGTGGCCAAGGTCCGGCCCACGCCGCTGAAGCTCTACAAGTCGGCCTTCCTCACGGCAGTGACCAACCCCAAGGCGACCATGTTCTTCACCGCACTGTTCCCGCAGTTCATCGACCAGGGGGCGGCGCTGCTGCCGCAGTTCCTGATCCTGACCGGGATATTCGTGGCGTTGTCGCTGGTTTCGCTGAGCCTGTATGCCGCGCTGGCGGCGCGGGCCAAGGGCGTGCTGACCCGGCCGTTGCTGTCGCGCTGGGTCAGCCGGGTGGTGGGCACCACCTTCATCGGTTTTGGCGCGGCGATCCTGGCGATGCGCCGGCAGGGGGCCTGAAGTACGAGGGCCGCTCCTTCTGGCCGATAAAAGGCCAACCTGATGGCCATACATGGTCCAGACTGTCTACAGCACGCACAGATGGGTGCTGCAGTCGACCACAGGATGTGGCAGCCTTTGGCCACCGCTCCGGGTCTGCGGATGTCACATGTGCCGAGGGTTGTCGATGATCGAGCGCTGCTTTCGCCACGCCTTGTTGCTGTTGCCGTGCCTGCTGCTGCCGCTGGCGGCGGTAGCGCATGAGGAATGCCGGCGGCTGACTGCCACCGGCAACCCGGAATACCCCCCCTACCTGTGGCGCGACCCGCAGAACCCCGAGCAACTGATCGGTGCCAATGCCGACCTGCTCAAGTACCTGGGCAAGCAGTTGGGGCTGGAAATCGAGGTGGTCTACGGCGGGCCGTGGTCGCGCGCCCAGGAAGAAGTGCGCACGGGCCGGATCGACCTGATGGCTGGGTATTTCCTGACCGAGGCCCGCCGGCAACAGATGGACTTCATTGCCCCGGCATTCCTGCATACCCCCAGCGTTGTCTGGGTGCGCCAGGACAATACCTTTGCGTACAAGCAATGGGCCGACCTGAAGGGGCGCAAAGGCGGCACGCTGGTCAACAACAGCCACGGCCAGCAGTTCGACGACTACGCCAGGACCAACCTCACCCTCGAAGCGGTACCCGGTGCCAGGCAGGCATTCGAGAAGTTGATGCACAAGCGCAGCGATTATGTGGTGTACGAGCAGTATCCCGGCTTGGCGCTGGCGCGCACATTGGGGATTGCCGACACTTTGCAGGTGCTGGAGCCACCGATATCCAGCGAAGGGCTGTACCTGGCGCTGTCGCATGACTCGCCCTGCAACCAGCCGCAGCTGCGTGAGGCGCTGGCGAGGGAGATGGAAAAGATCGTTGCCGGGGCGTTGCCGGAGCAACTGCTGCAGCAAAACCTGGAGCGTTGGCAATAAATAGCAGCCTGGTATGCGGTCCTACAAGGACCGGGCCAGTTGCTCGGCTTCCTTGGCCCGGGTCACGTTGACTGCGCCGGGCAGGGTGACATCGTTCTTCGCCGCTAGGATCTCGGCCATGACGCTGACGGCAATCTCGGCTGGGGTCTTGCTACCGATATAAATGCCGATAGGGCCGTGCAGGCGCTGCAACGACGCTTCGCTTTCGCCAAAGTGTTCGATCAGCCGCTCGCGGCGCAGCTGGCTGTTGCGCCGTGAGCCGATGGCACCGATATAGAACGCCGGGCTGTGCAGGGCTTCGAGCAGGGCCAGGTCGTCCAGCTTGGGGTCGTGGCTGACGGCGACGATGGCGCTGCGCAGGTCTGGGGCGAAGGCGCGGACCACATCGTCCGGCATGCCGGCCAGGTGGTTGACGCCGGCAACGTTCCAGCCGGCCGTGTACTCGGGGCGCGGGTCGCACAGTGAAACGCTGAAGCCATTGAACAGGGCCATGGTCGCCAGGTATTCGGCCAGCGCGCCGGCACCGATCAGCAGCAGGCGGTAGCCGGGGCCGAGGGTGCTGAGCATGTGCTGGCCATCGAAGCTGAACAGTTCGGGCGTGGTGGTGGCGGTGAGGCTGGCTTCACCGCTGCGCAGGTCGAGCCCACGACGTACCAGGCTGCCGCCGTCGAGGCCGGCGAGCAGTTGTTCGAGGTGTTGCAACGAAGGGGCGAATTCCAGCACCAGTTCGAGGGTGCCGCCACAGGGCAGGCCGAAGCGGTGGGCCTCGTCGGCGCTGACGCCATAGCGCACCACCTGGGGAAGGCCGCCGGGCATGCCGGGGCCGCCGTAGGCACTGGTGTAGCGGTGAATGAGGTCGTCCTCGATGCAGCCGCCAGAGACACTGCCAACCACACGGCCGTCGCTGCGCAGGGCCATCATCGAGCCCACCGGGCGGGGGGAGGAGCCCCAGGTGCGGGCGACCGTGGCGAGCAGGGTGCGGTGGCCGGCGGCGAGCCAGTCTCGGGTGGTGCGCAGGACCAGCAGGTCGATGCTTTCCATGGGTACTCCATTGAACCTGATGTTGGCTGTGCCGGCCTCTTCGCGGGCTTGCCCGCTCCCACAGGGACCCCACAGTCCTGAAGGGCGGCGCCAAACCTGTGGGAGCGGGCATGCCCGCGAAGAGGCCGGTACAGGCATTACCCACTTCAGCGCATGTGCAAAATGATCGGGCTACTGCTGGCCGGGTCGGTATGCCCACGCAACTTGCCCACCGCCTGCGCATTCACCGCGCCACCATTGTTCCCCCAGGCACTGCGCACGAAACCCAGCACATCAGCAATTTCCTGGTCACTCAACTGCTCACGGAAGGCCGGCATGCGATAGGCATCGGGCAACCCGGCCGTCACCACCCGCTGCGAACCATTGAGGGTGATATTGATCGCCGAGGCGTCTTCCTTGGCCAGTGCCGAAGTAGCGCCGGCCAAAGGTGGCATCCACTCGGCCTGGCCCTTGCCGTCCAGGCCATGGCACGACGCACAGCGGGTTACATAGGTATGCGCCCCAGGGCTGTCGAGCCGCGCCGCCGTCGTTTCGGCCTCGTACTGCCACGGCGCACCGTCGCGTTGCGGGTCGCCGGGCAGCGACTTCAGGTAGCGGGCGATGGCGGCCAGGTCGTCGTCACTCATGAACTGCGTGGAGTTGTTGAATGCCTCGGTCATCGAACCGAATACCACCGCATGCCGGTTGCGCCCGGTCTTGAGGAACTGCGCGATCTCGGCCTCGCTCCAGCGCCCCAGCCCGGTGTTGGGGTCGGTACGCAGGCTCGGTGCATACCAGCCATCGAGCAGGGCACCAGCGAGGAACGGCTTGCCGCTGTCATCCAGGGCCTTTTCGTTGAAGGCCAGGCCGCGCGGCGTATGGCAGCTGCCACAGTGGCCAGGGCCCTGGACGATGTAGGCGCCACGGTTCCACTGGGCATCCTGCCCGGCCTGGTCGGCGTATGGCGCGGTGGCGGCGAACAGGCCGTTCCACATGGCAATGGGCCAGCGCCAGTTCAGCGGCCAGGGAATGTCGCTGGCAAGGTTCGCTTGCTGCACGGGTTGCACGCCGTGCATGAAGAAGGCGTACAGCGCCTTTACATCGTCATCGCTGAGCTTGGCGTAGGACGGGTAGGGCATGGCCGGGTACAGCCGCCGGCCACCGGGTGCGACGCCCTGGCGCACGGCACGGTCGAAGTCGGCCAGGCTGTAGTGGCCGATGCCGGTGTCGCGGTCGGGGGTGATGTTGGTGGCGTGGATCGCCCCCAGCGGGGTGGCCATTTCCAGCCCGCCGGCGAACGGTTTGCCGTCCGGCAGGCTGTGGCAGGCCACGCAGTCGCTGAGGCGGGCCACGTACTCGCCACGGCTGACCAGCGCTGGGTCGGCAGTGGTGGCCTGCGCATCGGCGAATGGCGAGGCGGGCTCGCGGGTGACGTACCAGGCCAGCAGGCCTGCCGCGACCAGGCACGGCAGCGCCAGCCAGCCAGCGGTTCTTGCGAAACGGTGGGTCATGGGGCGTCCTTGTGTGCTCAGCTGAAGGTATGGCGGCTCAATGGCAGGCTGCGCACGCGCTGGCCGGTCAGCTGCGCGACTGCGTTGGCCACCGCCGGTGCCACCGCGGGCAACGGTGGCTCGCCGATGCCGCCCATCTTCGCCCCGCTTTCGACAATGCGCACATGCACCCTGGCCATGCGCGACGGCGGCAGGATCGGGTACAGGTCGTAGTTGCGCGCGCGCGGCTTGCCATCCACGTACACCGCTTCTTCCAGCAGTGTCTGCGACAGGCCCAGGGCGACGGCGCCGTTGACCTGGTGCTCGATGATCGCCGGGTTGACGATGCTGCCCGGGTCGATGGCCTGCCAGATGTCGTGCACCTTGACCTGGCCATTCTCGATCGACACCTCGGCAATGACCGCTGCCTCCGAGCCGAACGGCGAGGCCATGGCCACGCCACGCGCTCGTTTGCTGCCATCCTCGGCGGTGAACGGCCCACGTTTCCAGCCGCCGGACAGTTCGGCGACGGCCTGCAACAGGTTGGTCAGGCGCTGGTTGTCGCGCAGCAGGTGCAGGCGTAGTTCGAACGGGTCCTTGCCGCCTTTGTCGGCCAACTCGTCGAGGAACGACTCATAGAAGAAGTCGTTCAGCGAGTTGCCCACCGAGCGCCAGTAGCCGAGCATGGCCGGGCCTTGCACGTAGATCTGCGCGATGCGCTTGTTGGCGATGGCGTAGGACTTGCCCGACAACCCTTCGAGCGCGGTCGGGTCGAGCTTTTCGCCTTGCTTGCCAGCGATGGCTTCGGTCGGGCCTTCGGTGGCGCTCACGGCTTCGAGGGCCACCGGCAGGCCGTCGGCATCCAGCCCGGCGCGGAACTTCACCACGGCGACCGGGCGCAGCACATCGCGGAGGAATTCCTCTTCGCGGCTCCAGATGAGTTTCACCGGCCGGCCGACCGCCTTGGCCAGGGCAATGGCCTGTGGGTAGGGGTTGGCCGAGTCGTACAGGAAGTGGCGGCCAAAGAAACCGCCCAGCAACGGCGAATGCAGGGTGATCTGCGCCGGGGCCAGGCCGGTGCGCTTGGCAATGTCGTCACGGAACATGTCCGGTGCCTGGTTGGGCAGCCACACCTCCAGGGTGCCGTCCGGGTTGAAGCGCGCCAGTGCCGACGGCGGTTCCAGCTGGGCGTGGTTGAGGTACTGGTTGTGGTAGGTTGCTTCGACCCGGGTCTTGGCACTGGCCAGCATGCCGGCCACATCGCCCTGGTTTTCGTCGTCGCGCGCCGGGCCCGTGACCGTGGCCAGGTGCTCGCGCCAGCCATCGCTGGAGAAGTCGGCCGGCATTGGCCGTACCGGGCTGTCGGCCGCGGGCTCCTTCCAGTCCACCTGGATGGCTTCGACCGCGCGCTTGGCGTGCCACCAGCGTTCGGCAACCACGGCCACGGCACCCGGCAGCTGATGCACCGAATGCACGCCCTTCATGGCCTTGACCTGGTCTTCGTTGCGCAGGCTGCCGACGGTCATGCCCAGGCGTGGCGCGTGCTGCACGGCAGCGTGGAGCATGCCGTCGACCTTGATATCGATGCTGTACACAGCCTTGCCGGTGGACTTGTCGTAGGCATCCAGGCGACGTACCGGCTTGCCGATCCAGCGAAACTGGCTGGGGTCGCGCAGCTTGACGCTGGCCGGGTCCGGCACCGGCAGGTCCATGGCCCGCCCGGCCAGCTCACCGTAGGGGATGGAGCGGCCAGTCGTGGTATGTACCACGTTACCCGGCGTGGTGGAGAGTTCTTCGACCGGCACGCCCAGCTGCTCGGCGCCCGCCTGCAGCAGCATGGCCCGGGCGAGGGCGCCCAGGCGGCGCATGGTCGGGTAGCTCATGCGCACCGACATGCTGCCGCCAGTGATACGCATGCCATTTTCCATCACTACATAGGCTTCGCCGGGCGGCGCGCTGTCGACAACGAAATTGGCCGGGTCGACGTCCAGCTCTTCACCAACGATCTGCGCCATGGCGGTGAAGGGGCCTTGGCCACCTTCCATGAACGGGCTGAGCAGGCGTACTTTGCCGTCCGGGCGGATCTCCAGAAACGCCGGCACCTGGGTACCGCGCTCCGGGGTTGCTGCGGCGGCTGCCTGTACGCGGGCCGACCCCATGGGCAGGCCGAAGCCCAGCACCAGGGCACCGACAGCCGTGCCGGCAAGAAAGCGCCGACGCGACAGGTTGACCGTTTCGCCCAGTTGCAGCTTGAGCAGTTCGGCGGGGGTATCGACTGGTGTGTTCATCAGGCCTTCTCCCCTTGGGCCAGCTCATGCACGGCGGCATGGATGGCGTTGTAGGTGCCGCAGCGGCACAGGTTGACCATGGCTGCCTCGATCTGCGCGTCACTGGGCTTGGGCGTGTGCTTGAGCAGCGCCGTGGCCGCCATTACCTGGCCGGACTGGCAGTAGCCGCACTGGGCCACCTGGTGCTCGACCCAGGCCGCGACCACCCGTTTGCCGACGGCATCGGCCTCGATCGCCTCGATGGTGGTCACCTCGCGCCCGAGCACGCCGGCCACCGGGGTGACGCAGGCCCGCACCACGTTGCCGTCCACCAGCACCGAACAGGCGCCGCACTGGGCCAGGCCGCAGCCATACTTGGTGCCGGTCAGCCCCAGGTCATCGCGGATCACCCACAGCAGGGGCGTGTCGGCGTCTGCCTCGACCTGGTAGGTCTTCTGGTTGATGCGTAGTTCCATGGTTCACCTGCCCGTCAACGGTTGCTGTCGCTTGGTTTCTTCTGATCGGGGAATACGGTGCTCCCCAGTGCAGAAACGCTAGCACAGCGGGGTGACCGCTGGTCTGCTGGCGGGGGCAGGTTCAGAGGATCAGGCAAGCAATTCGGTGAAATGCGCAAGTCTGTGTCGGCCCTATCGCCGGCAAGCCGGCTCCCACCTCGCCCGTATCGACCGCAAGTCATGTGCAGTTCCTGTGGGAGCTGGCTTGCCGGCGATAGGGCCGGTACAGGCAAACAGGACTTCCGGCAGAAAAACCCGGATAATGCCGGCCAATTTCGTTTTGCACGCTTAAATCACGGTAATCCCGCATGGAAATCAAGGTCAATTTTCTCGACAATCTCCGTCTCGAAGCCAAGTTCGACGACTTCACGGTGATCGCCGACCAACCGATCCGCTACAAGGGTGATGGCTCGGCCCCGGGGCCGTTCGACTATTTCCTGGCGTCTTCGGCCTTGTGCGCGGCTTACTTCGTCAAGCTGTACTGCCAGACCCGCGACATCCCTACCGAAAACATTCGCCTGTCGCAGAACAACATCGTCGACCCGGAAAACCGCTACAACCAGGTCTTCAAGATCCAGGTCGAGCTGCCCGAGGACATTTCCGAGAAGGACCGCCAGGGCATCCTGCGCTCCATCGACCGCTGCACCGTGAAGAAGGTGGTGCAGACCGGCCCCGAGTTCGTGATCGAAGTGGTCGACAACCTTGATGCCGATGCCCAGGGCCTGCTGATGCCGGTGGCGGACACCAGCACCTACATCCCCGGCAAGGACCTGCCGCTGGAGCAGACCATCGCCAACATGTCGGGCATCCTCGCCGGGCTGGGGATGAAGATCGAGATCGCCTCGTGGCGCAACATCGTGCCCAACGTGTGGTCGCTGCATGTGCGCGACGCCCAGTCGCCGATGTGCTTCACCAACGGCAAGGGCGCGACCAAGGAGGCCGCGCTGGCCTCGGCGCTGGGCGAGTTCATCGAGCGGCTGAACTGCAACTTCTTCTATAACGACCAGTTCTGGGGCGAGGACCTGGCCAACGCGTCGTTCGTGCACTACCCGAACGAGCAGTGGTTCAAACCCGGCCCGCGCGATGCGCTGCCGGCCGAGATCCTCGATGAGCACTGCCTGGCAATCTACAACCCGGACGGCGAGCTGCGTGGCTCGCACCTGTACGACACCAACTCTGGCAACACCGCGCGCGGAATCTGCTCGTTGCCGTTCGTGCGCCAGTCCGACCAGCAGGTGGTGTACTTCCCGTCCAACCTGATCGAGAACCTGTTCCTCAGCAACGGCATGAGCGCCGGCAACACCCTGGCCGAGGCTCAGGTGCAGTGCCTGTCGGAAATCTTCGAGCGTGCCGTGAAGCGCGAAATCCTCGAAGGCGAGCTGTGCCTGCCGGATGTGCCGCAGGAGGTGCTGGCCAAGTACCCGGCCATCGTCGCCGGCATCCAGGGCCTGGAAGAGCAGGGCTTCCCGGTGCTGGTCAAGGATGCGTCGCTGGGTGGCGAGTTCCCGGTGATGTGCGTGACCTTGATGAACCCGCGCACCGGCGGCGTGTTCGCTTCGTTCGGCGCCCACCCAAGCCTGGAAGTGGCGCTGGAGCGCAGCCTCACCGAACTGCTGCAGGGCCGCAGCTTCGAAGGCTTGAACGACCTGCCGCAACCGACCTTCGAAAGCCACGCGCTGACCGAGCCGAACAACTTCGTCGAGCACTTCATCGACTCCAGTGGCGTGGTGTCGTGGCGCTTCTTCAGTGCCAAGGCCGACTTCGAGTTCGTCGAGTGGGACTTCTCCGGCCACGGCGAGGATTCCAACGTGCAGGAAGCCGCGACCCTGTTCGGCATCCTCGAGGACCTGGGCAAGGAAGTGTACATGGCGGTGTACGACAACCTTGGCGCCACCGCCTGCCGCATCCTGGTGCCGGGTTACTCGGAGATCTACCCGGTCGAGGACCTGATCTGGGACAACACCAACCGCGCCCTGTCGTTCCGCGCCGACATCCTCAACCTGCACAGCCTGGACAACCGTTCCCTCAAGCTGCTGCTCAAGCGCCTGGACAACTGCGATGTGGATGACTACACCACCATCACCACGCTGATCGGCGTGGAGTTCGACGAGAACACGGTGTGGGGCCAGCTGACCATTCTCGAGTTGAAGCTGCTGATCTGCCTGGCGGTACAGCGCTTCGAGGACGCCAAGGAACTGGTCGAAGCGTTCCTGCAGTTCAACGACAACACCGTCGAGCGCGGCCTGTTCTACCAGGCGCTGAACGTGGTGCTGGAGGTGCAGCTGGATGACGAACTGGAAATGGACGACTACGAAGCCAACTTCCGCCGCATGTTCGGTAACCCGCGCATGGACGCGGTGCTGGGTTCGGTGGACGGCAGCGTGCGCTTCCATGGCCTGACCCCGACCAGCATGAAGCTCGAAGGCCTCGATCGCCACCTGCGCCTTATCGAAAGCTACAAGAAGCTGCACGCGGCCCGGGCCAAGTTCGCCTGATAGCCGCAGTGCTCCAATTCTGGCCTCATCGCCGGCAAGCCAGCTCCCACAGGTACAGCACATGACTTGAGGTCGATGCTGTCGAGGTGGGAGCAACTGTCTTGTGTTGTTCATCAGGGCCTTATCGCCGGCAAGCCAGGCTCCTACAGGTACTGCGGATGGTTTGAGGTGAATGCGGTCGAGGTGGGAGCTGGCTTGCCGGCGATTGGGCCGGTAGCCTTCATATAGCGCTTTGTTCTTGCCACTATCCCCAATCTGTCTTGCCGCTTTGCCTGCCAGGCGCGTAGCGTTTTGCTCCCATCCCCTCGATCCGTGGCGCGTTGACCGCCAGAAGGACCTCGGCCGCGCACAACAAGAAGGCGCAGACCATGAGCACCCCTTTGGATACCAATGCCCTCAAAGCCCGCCAGCAAGCCGCGTGGGCCAGTGGCGACTACGCGGTAATCGGCACCACCCTGCAACTGGTTGGCGAGCGCCTGGCCGAAGCCTGTGACCTGCGCTGGGACGAGCAGGTGCTGGATGTCGCCGCCGGCAACGGTAATGCCACCTTGGCTGCTGCCCGGCGCGGCTGCCGTGTCACCTCCACCGACTATGTGCCCGAGCTGCTCAAGCGCGGTGAAGAACGTGCGCGGGCCGAGCACCTCAATGTGGTGTTCCAGACCGCCGATGCCGAAGCGCTGCCATTTGGCGATGGAACATTCGATGCGGTGCTGTCCACCTTCGGCGTGATGTTCGCGCCCGACCAGGCCCAGGCCGCGCGTGAACTGGGCCGGGTGTGCCGACCCGGTGGCCGGATCGGCCTGGCCAACTGGACCCCGCAAGGGTTCGTCGGGCAGATGTTCAAGACCCTCGGGCGGCATGTACCGCCACCAGCCGGGGCTCTGCCGCCTTCACGCTGGGGTGATGAAGAACAGTTGCGCGTGATGTTCGAGGGGGCGCTGGGCGAATTGAAGGTCAGCCGCCAGCACTTCAATTTCCGCTATCGCTCGGCGGCGCATTTCATCGAGGTGTTCCGCACCTGGTATGGGCCGGTGCACAAAGCGTTTGCCTCGCTGGAGCCGGAAGCGGCCGGGGCGCTGGAGCGGGATCTGACCCAGTTGCTGAATGAAAGCAATGTGGGCGGCACGTCGTCGTTGGTGGTGCCGAGTGAGTACCTTGAAGTGGTGATCATTAGAGGTTGAGCCCACGGGCCAAGCGCTCAGTTCTTGCACTTGGCCATCACCACCTGGCAAGTCTTCGGTGTGCCCCCTGACCGGCTTGCATAACGCACGCAGTTGTTCAGCGATTTCTGCCGGGCAATGCTCAGCGTATTGCCCCACGCGAGGCCGCCTTCGCCGGTGGTGGGCACGGCTTTGGCGAAGCAGTTGGAGCCCGTTGCGGGTGTCGCGTACCTGGCCTTGCTGGCTTTGCTGGAGCAGCCGGCGGTGAGTGCCAGGCTGAAGGCGAGCAGGGTGGTCAGCGCCCAGGACATGTAGGGGCGAATCGGTTTACTGCTCATATGCTCTCCTTACTGAGGGGCAGGACTTTGCAAACGTAAGCGAGGTGCTGCCCCTGTGGAGCGGGCTAACCCTAATGCCGGTCAGTTAAGCAAATTGGGGCCGCTTTGCGGCCCTTCGCGGCGGTTCGGCGTCCCGACTTGCCCGCTCCCACAGGAACTGCGCATTTTCTGAGCCTTGCACCAATCCTGTGGGAGCGGGCAAGTCGGGACGCCGAACCGCCGCGAAGGGCTGCAAAGCAGCCCCAATCAAGCCGGCAAACCTTAACTGACCGGAATGAGGGTAAACCCGCGAACACTGGCAAAGCCGGTGCCATACACTGCGCAGGATATTGCATTCAAGCGAAGCGGTGAACGCTTGCGTTGCACCAGATGCAGCGCAAGGCCTTGCTCCATGGCAAGGCCTTGCGCCTGGGGCAACGATCAGAAGCGGTAGTTGAAGCTGGCTTCCAGCGTACGCGGTGCACCCGGGGTGATCAGGTCCACCGAACCGTGCGCGGAGGCATAGTAGTCGCGGTCGAACACGTTCTTCAGGCGCAGTGCGGCGTCCCACTGCGGCACGCTGTACAGCAGCGCGGCGTCGAAGGTGGTGTAGCCCGGCATCACCACCACGTTGTCGAGTGCGGTGTAGCGCTCGTCGACGTAGTTGGCGCCGGCGGCCACGCGCCATTCCGGGGTCAGGGTGCGCACCAGCCAGACGTTGGCGCTGTTACGCGGTGTCAGGGTAGGGGTCTGGCCTTCGTTGGCAACGCCGTTGGTCTTGCTGTTGGACTTGGTGATCTCGGCATCCAGGTAGGCGTAGCCGGCGTAGATCTGCCACTTGTCCGTGAGTTGCCCACTGACGGTGGCCTCGAAGCCGTCGGTACGCTGCTCGCCGGCCAGCACGGTCAGGTTGGGGTTGGCCGGGTCGGCGGTCTTCATGTTGGTGCGCTCGAGGCGGAATACCGCTGCGGTCAGCGACAGGCGGCTGTCGAGCAGGTCCCACTTGGCGCCGATTTCGTAGTTGGTGGTTTCTTCCGGCTCCAGGTGCTGGTTGGTCGGGCTGACCGCGAACACTTCGCCCGAAGGCTGGTAGCTGCGGCTGACCGACACATAGTAGGACTGGATGTTATCCGGCTGGTAGACCAGGCCGGCACGTGGGCTCCAGGTCTTGTCGGTACGGTCGAGGTCTACGTTCTGCGCGCGGTCGTCGTCGTACTCCTGGCCAAAGATGTCATAACGCACGCCGACCAGGGCCTTCCAGTGCTCGTTCAACTCGATCATGTCCTGCACATACAGGCCGGTGGTCTGCTGGAAGTTGGTGCCCTTGGACGACAGGTTGGCGGCGTGCTCCGGCACCGGCACCAGGGCGTCGCGATACACCGGCACCTGGGCCACGTTGTTCTGGCTCAGCACCCGCTGGTGCTTGTCCTGGAAGCCCACCTCCACGCCATACAGCAGGTTGTGCTGCATGCCGGCAAGCTGCGCCTGCTGCTTGAGTTCGGTCTGGTTGAACATGCCGTACTCGTCGCGGGCGACGTTGCCACGGTTGAGCTTCACCAGCAGTTCGCCGTCAGGCGCGGTGACGAAGCGCGTCGGGCTGCTGTCGGCCAAGGTGTTGTTGCGGTCCAGGTCGTAGCGGTAGTACCGGCTGGTGTTGGTCAGGGTGAAGTCGTCGTTGATGCGGTAGTCCAGGCTGGCAGTCAGCGAGAACACCTCGCTGCGGGCGTAGTCCTGGTCGGCATCGCCGGAGCCGAAGCGCTTGTCGCGGTCCACATCTACCGGGCGGTTGCCCAGCGCCGGGATGCCGAAGTCGATCAGGCGCTTGTCGTACAGGTAGGTGGCGCCCAGGTTCAGTTCCAGGTCGTCGGAGAGGCGGAAGTAGGCCGACGGCGCGATGGCCTTGCGGTCGATGTAGCCATCGTCGCGGAAGGTGTCGCTGTCTTCGAAGGCGCCGGTCACGCGGTAGGCCTGGTTGCTTTGCGGGTCGGCCCAGCCGGTGTCGAACTGGGTGCGGCGCTTGCCTTCGCTGTCGAAGCTCATGCCGACTTCGCGCTTGGGCGTGAAGCTCGGCTTCTTGCTGATGCTGTTGATCAGGCCGCCCGAAGAGCCACGGCCATACAGCACGGCGGCAGGGCCCTTGATCACCTCGACCCGCTCGATGTTGGACAGGTCGCGGAAGTACAGGGCGTCGTCGCGCACGCCGTCGATGTACATGTCGCCAATGGCGCTGAAGCCGCGAATGGTCACCTGGTCACGCTGGCCGTCGCCGTTGGACAGGCCGACGCCGGGCACGTTCTTCAGCACGTCTTCCATGGACTGCGCACCCTGGTCCTTGATCACGCTTTCGGGCACGACGTTGACGGTTTGCGGGATGTCGCGCAGCGGGGCGTCGATCTTCATGGCGCTGCGGCTTTCGCTGGCCTTGTAGCTTTGCTGCTCGTAGGCGCTGGTGACGGCAGTGGCGGGCAAGGCGAGGGAACCCTGCGATTCAGATTGGACAGCCGCGTGAACAGCAGGCACAACCAGCAGGCCCAGCATGGAAATGGATGCTGGTGCAACAGACTTTTTTGCCATTACAGGTGACTCTTTGTTGTATTTGAAGGTCACGAATAGTAATGATTTGTAAATGTAAAGCAAGTGTAAAGAGTTCGCATTTGCTGTTGCAAGGGTGCTCGTGGCAAAAAAACGACAAAACACGTCGCAAGGGGGAGGGCCGGCAATGTGCCAGGCAAGGGCTATGCTTGTTGGCGCGTGAACATTTCACGCCCCATTCGGTCTTGATCACATGGAAGCAGGCCTATGAATCCAATTCGCTCTCTCGCTCGTGCTGTTGCCCTTGCCACCCTGGCGTCCGCCGCCAGCTTCACGGTGCAGGCTGCCGGTATTCCCATTGGTAGCGAGGCGCTGGAAAGCCATGTCACCACGCAGGTCACGGCCATCGACCTGGCCAGCCGCCAGGTCACGGTGAAAGGCCCTGACGCCAAGAAGGATGTGACCTTCCAGCTCACGGAAAAGGCCAAGGCGCTGCCCAACCTCAAGGTGGGTGACCAGGTCGACATTTACGTGACCCGAGCGGTGGCCTATGTGCTGAATCCCGAGGTGGGCGGTGCACCGAAGGCGACTGAGGAGTCCGGTACCATTCGCGCCACGGCAGACAACCCCAACCCGGGCGGCGAGGCGTTCCGCCAGGTCAAGGTGACCTCGCAGATCAAGAAGATCGACCTCGAGACGCATGAGGTGAGCCTGTTGCCGCCGGAGGGCAAGCTGCAGGTGGTCAAGGTCGAGAACCCTGACCTGCAGGCACGCATGAAGAACCTCAAGGTCGGCCAGACGGTCGACGCGATCTACACCGAAGTGCTGCGCGTCGAAACCTCGCGCTGACCCTTCATTGGGGCAGGCTACGGGTTGCCCGCGCATGGATCCGCCGTGATGCCTTGCATGACGGCGGATGTCGTTCGAACAGCTGCATCACCCAATCGGGCCGAGTCTTGCTGGCATCGTTGAGCCAATTGGCAACCGAGTCCTGGGCATACTTGTCTGCTTCGGCCAGGCGCGGCGCCAACAGTGGCTCGGCCACTTCGGGCGCTTGCTTGAGTGCGGCGATGTGCTCGCACCAGACGCCACGTGGGCGCAGCACCTCGATACAGAAGCGTCGTACCAGTGGGTTGCTGTCGCCGGCATGTCGGGCAAGCAGGGCCAGGGCATCATCCAGCGCTTGAGCCAGGCGCGGGCGCAGGGCTATCCAGGCCCATTCGCGCACACCAAAATGTTCATCGCGAGCAAAACGCAGCTGGGCCAGCAATGCGGCTTCGAGATCGAGCGTGCGTGACAGGTGCGCCTGGGCGAAGGCCGCCCAGCTGCGCACCGTATCGGAGCTGTGTGCGCTGCATTGCTCCAACACCTGCTGGCGCTGGGGCGCAGGTGCGGGTTCCAGCCACTGCCCAAGGGCAAGGCCGATCCCCGTGATTTTTTTTGACAGGCCCTGCGAGCATGTTTCTTCGGCGCAGGTAGCCAGTTGTTCGATCAGCGTGTCGGGCAACTGGCCTGCCAGTGCACTGACCAAGGTCCTTTGATCCACTGCCAGGCACTCGGCCAGGTTGCGGGTGGGCAACTGCCCATGGTCGATCAGGGTTGTACGTTCATCTCTCATCGAATGTGCTCCATCACATACGGTTTGGTCTGCCCTCAGCCGTGAACCCGCCGGCTCAGGCCGCGGGCGCCGAGGCTGGGCAGCATCCTAGCCCAATTGGCTGGTATCCATGTGGCGAATAGCATGCGTGCACACTTTCGATTTCCATGGATAAAGGGAATTTTCCGATCATCGCCTGAACATCTGTCACGAATGAGGACTGCCATGTTCAGCAAGACCTTGTGCCTTCTGGTGCTTCCCTTTGCCCTGGCGTTGCTTGCCGGTGCCGTGCTGCCGTTCCAGGCTGCGGGTAATGCCGCCGTCGGCCGGGCGCTGGGGCACTGGTTGTGGGGTGCGTTCACGTCATTGACGGTAAGTTCGCTGGTAGTGATCGCCGCGTTGCTGATCCTCAGGGTGCCGGCGCCGGACATGGGCAAGGCCTTGCAGGGGCCCTGGTGGCTGTGGGTTGGCGGTGTGCTCGGGGCGTTGTACGTGGCCGGTGCCGCGGCGCTCACCCCCAGGCTGGGCGCCGCGGGTTTCCTGGTGCTGGTGGTGGCGGGGCAGATCATCACGGCGGTGGTCGCAGACCACTTCGGGGTGATGGGGTTGGGGGGCAAGCCGCTCAACCTGGCCAGGTTGGCGGGTGTGGTGCTGATCCTCTGCGGCGTGCTGCTGGTGCAGGGCACCTGGGCAGCAGGCACGCCGGCCAGTGCCACTGCTGTGGTGAAACAGCCGGAAGGCTGATCAGCGCCCCGGCTGGCTGCACGCCCACACGGTTTCCCGCAGCCAGCGATGCCCGGGGTCGTCGTCCTTGCGGCTGTGCCAGGCTTGCTGGTAATCGAACGAAGGAATCGCCAGTGGCGGCTCGAACTGGCGCAATGTCCTGTGCTGGTGCAGCGAGCCCACCGCGCGGCTGGCCACGGTCAGGATCAGGTCGGTGCCGGCCAGCACTTCGACTGCCGCACTCCAGTGCGGCAAGGCCAGGGCAATCCGCCGACGCAGGCCTTGCGCGGCCAGGGCGCGTTCGATTTCATCGAAGGCATCCGGGTGCATGGCCATCAGCACATGCGGGCGGGCCAGCCAGTCGGCCAGGGGCAGGCCGCCGCTGGCCGGCAGCACCTGGCGGTCGGCAACGCTGATGAAGCTGTCGGTGAACAGCGGCTGCGCCGTGATGGCCTGGGGCAGGTCCGGGAAGATGCCCAGGGCCAGGTCCAGTTCACCATCGAGCAACTGGGCCAGCATGGTTTCGCGGCTGGCCTGGCTGATGGCCAGGTCCACCCCGGGCGCGACCTGGCGCAGGTGGCGCAGCAGGGGTGGCAGGATGATCCGCGAGGAATAGTCGGACAGCGAGAGCCTGAAGCGACGCTGGGCCTTGGCCGGTTCGAACTGTGGGGCGGCCAGCAGGCCGTTGAGGTTGCCCAGGGCGTCGTGCAGCGGTTTGGCCAGCGATTGGGCGCGGGCGGTCAAGGCCATGCGGCCGTTCTGGCGCACCAGCAAGGGGTCGTCGAAGTGCTTGCGCAACTGCGCCAGGGCGTGGCTTACCGCCGGTTGGCTGCGGTGCAGGCGCAGGGCGGCGCGGGTCACGTGCTTTTCGCTCAGCAGGGCGTGCAGGGCGAGCAGCAGGTTGAGGTCGATCTTGCGTAGTTCATCCATGGTGCGAATGGTCTTGGTTGTGTCTGGCAGTTTTCATCAGCTTAACAAATGCCCAAGGCTGTCGAGGCCCCAGGATTTCGGCATCATGGCTGACGTTGTCGGGGCCGCGTTGCGGCCCATCGCGACACAAGGCCGCTCCTACAAGGACCGTGTCAGTCGTTGGGGTTATACTCCCCACCCGTTTCACTGTTATCCGAGTATTCCTATGGGTCTTTCCGCAACCGCAACACCCGAGCCGCGTAGCCTGGGCGCCCCTATGCCGGCAACCTGATCGGCGTGCGCCTGCGTCCGCTGTTCTTTGCCGGCGAGCGTCGGCCTGTAGCGCTGACCGGGTGCTGAGGCACTGAGCGAATTGCTGCAAGGGGTGCAGAAATCATCTGCATCCCGCCTGATTGTTCAACTTTCCCCGCCTGATTAGCCTGACTCGAACACCCATCCAACAGGATTCGATCATGGCTACCCGCATCGTTCTCAACAGCACCGGCACCGCCGATGTCATGCAGCTTGAACACTTGCAAGCACAAGCCCCAGGGCCCGGCCAGGTCTGGCTGGAACAGACGGCCATGGGTGTCAACCCGCTCGACCTGTTGCAGCGCAAGGGCGGTGCCCCACTGGACTTGCCTTCCGGGCTGGGGCTGGAAGGGGCTGGGCGGGTCGCCGCCGTCGGCGAAGGGGTACATGACGTGCAGGTGGGCGACCGGGTCGCCTATGCCATGGGCCCGGTTGGCGGTTACGCCAGCGGCCGCCTGTACCCGGCCGAGCGCCTGATCAAGCTGCCGCCGCAGCTGGATGACCAGGCCGCTGCCGCCGTGCTGTTCAAGGGCATCACGGCGCAGTACCTGCTGAAGACCACCTATGCCGTGGGCCCCGGTAGCCAAGTGTTGCTGTACGGTGCCGCCGGTGCCTTGGGCCAGCTGATGGCGCCTTGGGCGCGGCACCTTGGGGCGACGGTGATCGGCGTGGTATCACGCCCGCAGAGTGTGGCAAGGGCGCAGGCAGCGGGTTGCCACCATGTGCTGGTGTTCGACGCGGCAACCTTGGCCGGCCAGGTCCGCGAGCTGACCCACGGCCAGGGCGTGGACGTGGCCTATGACTGTGTCGGCAAGGTGTCGCTGCAAGCCTCGCTGGACAGCCTGCGGGTGCGTGGCTTGCTGGTGTCGTTCGGCGGCACCTCCGGCGCGCCGGCGGCCATCGAGGTTGCCACGCTCAACGCCAAGGGCTCGCTGTACCTGACCCGGCCCTCGCTGGCAGCACACACCCGCACGGTCGATGAGTACCAGCAGCGCGCCGCCGATGTGCTGGCGGCGGTCGCCGAGGGTATCATCCAGCCTCGGGTCTGGCGTGCCTACCCGCTGGCCGACGCGGCCAGGGCCCACCGGGACCTGGAGCAAGGGCAGTCGGAGGGCGCGCTGGTCCTTACTGCCTGATACCTGATTTCCACCCCTACTGCCTTGTGCCGAGCCTTGCCATGGATGCCTTCGACAGCCGCCGCGCCGATGAACTTGCCACCTTGCTGGCGCTGCACGAGCAGGGCTCGTTTGCCGCTGCCGGGCGGCAGCTGGGGCGCCATCCCACGGTGCTGTCGAAGCGCCTGAGTGCACTGGAGGTGCGCCTGGGCATTCGCCTGGTTGAGCGCAGCACGCGGCAACTGCGCTTTACCGATGAAGGCGAGCGGCTGGTGGCCAAGGTGCGCGAGGCCAACCGGCTGATCGCCGAGGCCGAACAGGAAGCGGCCGAGGGGGCGGCGACGGTACGTGGGCGCCTGCGCCTGGCATTGCCGGCAGCCATGGGCCGGCGCTGGTTGAGCGGGATGCTGGCCGATTTCGTGCTGGCCTACCCGCAGGTGATGGTGGAGGCCGAGTATGCCGATCGTTTCGTCGACCTGATCGGTGAGGGTTTCGACGCTGCCATCCGCATTGGCGAGCTGGCTGACAACCGCCTGGTGGCCAGGAAGCTGTGCGATCACCTGCGCATCCTGTGTGCGTCGCCCGAGTACCTGGCCCGGCATGGCGCACCTGGGCAACCGGAGGATCTTGCTGGGCACAATTGCTTGGGTTTCAGTGGCTTGCGAAGCTTTCCTGAATGGCGACTGATGAGTGGTGGGCAGCAGGTGAGTGTCAAGGTTGCCGGCAGCCTGCGCAGCAATGACAACGAAGCCCTGCTGGAGGCGGCGCGGCGTGGCGTTGGCATCCTGGCGGGAGGGGACTGGCTGATGGGCGAGGACCTCGCCGCCGGGCGCTTGGTGCGGGTGCTGCCGCAATGGCAGCTGGATGTGGCGGCAGGCATTTACCTGGTACGGCCGACCGCGCGCCTCAACACTGCCGCCCTGGTGGCTTTCAAGGCGTGGCTGGAAGCACGCTTCGAGGCCGGCGCACCATGGCGGCTATAGAATTGCACATAACTAATTGAATTAGCAGGGACCCTGTGGGAGCGGCTTTAGCCGCGAACACCGGCGTAGCCGGTGCCATGCACCGCGTTGGCTTCTTCGCGGCTAAAGCCGCACACACATCGACCGCATCGCTTTCAAGCCATGTGCAGTACCTGTGGGAGCTGGCTTGCCGGCGATGAGGCCAGTACAGGCAGCATCAGCCGGGCGGTTGTTACAAGTCGAGCACCAAGCGGGCAGTACGAGCATGCGAGACGCACAGCATAATGCTCCCACAGGGTACGCGGGCCGCTTGCGAATCCAGTTCTCTACGCGAAAAGGGCTGGGCAATCGTTATCGCCTTGCTACAGCATGCTGCACGCACTGCTCGTAATAGGTCTGCTTGATCGCTGCAGGCTTGAGCCGCGAGCGGCTGTTGTAGGTTTGTTCGGTAATGCCGAAGGCGGTCATGCGCATCCACGGTTTGGGGAATTTGCGCGCCTGCAGCTTCTTGCGCGTGGCATACAGGGTTACCCCGGAAAGCTTGGCCTGCTGCGCCTCGGCGGCTATCTGCGCGCCCCAGCCGCAAGTGTGGCGATCGTTCTGGCTCAGCGCCCGTGCCTGGGCGCCGAAAGCGAGCGTGGCCAGCAGGCAGCCGGCCATCGTTGCTAGAAGTACTCGCATGTTGCTGTCCTAAGCATCTGAAGGAAAACGAAGTTTGCCTTCACAAGCTGCTACCGGGGGCCAGCAAATTGCCGTCAGGTTGTTGCCATCCGCAACGGGCTGGCGCGGGAGGGGCGTAGGCTGGTCCAGGCCAGGCTGGCGACCCAGATTACTGATACGCCGTAGTTCAGTCGCTGGTACAGGCCGAACCACTGGCCGCTTTGCGCTGCCTTGCCCATGAGCGCGACGGTCACGATCGCCAATACCACGCAGGCCAGGGAAAACAGCCCCAGTGCCCTGGAGCCGGCAATGCGATTGCCCAACCAGGCCCACAGCGCGCTAGCAAGGGTCAGCGAAAGGAACATCAGCAAGCCGGACAGGTTGTGTAGCTGCTGCGAACGGGAAGGCTGCGCCGGAACGCAACCTTGGTCGCAGGGAAACCACCCGGTACCCAGGCTGCCCACGCCATGCAACAGCACCAGCGCCGCACTCAGCAATGCCAGCTTCGAGCCACGCCAGCGCCGCGCCAGGCCCCAGGCAAACAGGGTGAACAGGATGGCAAGGGGGAAGTTGTTGACCAGCGGCGACCAGTTCTGGGTCGGCGAACCGACCGCGCCGAGCTGGCTCATGGCCTGTTGCAGGTGGTCGTAGCCGGGGTAGGCCAGGGCGGTGAACCATACACCTGCCAGCAGCCAGAGGGGGATCAACAGGCCGCTGGCGAGCAACAGGCGGTCGAGGGGTTTCATGCTGTGTTTTCCTTCCATGGATGAGCGTGAAACCGCACAGTACAGCCTCGCACCTGCGAGGGGCCAGCATTTCCAGTGTTTCGTTCAGGGCTGCCGCGCCTGCGAACGCCGAGAAATACCGCACTGTGTGTATGTGATCGTACAACTGCTTGCGCTATGATGAGCGCTGTCTTTCAAGGTGAAATACAGGGCAATGACAGAGCAGCAGGTACAGGCAAAGACCCGGCGCAAGCCGCGCAGTCTGGCCCAGGAACTGGTCACGGTGCTGACCGAGCGCATTCGCAGCGGCCAGCTCAAGCGCGGCGACAAGCTGCCGACCGAATCGCAGATCATGGCCGAAGAGGGTGTCAGCCGCACGGTGGTGCGTGAAGCGATCTCGCGGCTGCAGGCCGCCGGGCAGGTCGAGACCCGCCACGGCATTGGCACCTTCGTGCTGGACGCGCCAGCCACGGGTGGTTTCCGTATCGACCCGGCGACCGTGGTCACCCTGCGCGAAGTATTGGCGGTGCTGGAGTTGCGCATTGCCCTGGAGATCGAATCGGCGGGCCTGGCGGCGCAGCGGCGCAGCGATGAAGAGCTGACCGGCATGCGTGCGGCGCTGGACGAACTCAACGAAGGGGCTGCTCACGCCACGGATGCGGTGTCGGCGGATTTCCAGTTCCACCTGCGCATTGCCCAGGCCAGCGGCAACCACTACTTCGCCGACATCATCAACCACCTGGGCACCAGCATCATCCCGCGTACCCGGTTGAACTCGGCGCGGCTGGCCCACGATGACCAGGCGCACTACATGAGCCGGCTGATGCACGAGCACGAGGCGATCTACGAAGCCATCGCCCGGCGTGATAGCGAAGGCGCGAAGATGGCCATGCGCATGCACCTGAGCAACAGCCGCGAGCGCTTGCGCCAGGCGCATGAAGAGGCCGAGGCGCAGGGGGCCTGAGGCCTTCGTCGCTTGTACCGGCCTCTTCGCGGGCGTGCCCGCTCCCACAGGGATCACCTTATCTTGAGGGTGCAGCAATACCTGTGGGAGCGGGCGTGCCCGCGAAGAGGCCGGTACAGCCAAAAGAAAAGCCCCGCCATGTGCGGGGCTTTCTGGTTTCAAGGGGCGATCAGATCGCGCCCTCATTCCACTGGCCATTCACCAGACGACGCAGCCCAAGCGGGTTGCCGTCGCGCAGTGCCTCAGGCAACAGCGCCTGCGGGTAGTTCTGGTAGCACACCGGGCGCAGGAAGCGGTCGATGGCCAGGGTGCCGACCGACGTGCCGCGCGCATCCGACGTGGCCGGGTAAGGCCCGCCGTGCACCATCGCATCACACACCTCGACACCGGTCGGGTAGCCGTTGACCAGGATCCGCCCGACTTT
The DNA here is from genome assembly GCF_002113575.1 of Pseudomonas sp. B8(2017). Taxonomy (NCBI): domain Bacteria; kingdom Pseudomonadati; phylum Pseudomonadota; class Gammaproteobacteria; order Pseudomonadales; family Pseudomonadaceae; genus Pseudomonas; species Pseudomonas sp. B8(2017). The sequence goes on from NZ_NEIO01000004.1 coordinate 55,982, forward strand.
CTCCTCCAGCAGCGGCACCAGCCAAGCGAAGGCCTGCAGGTCTTCCGGCTCGCCGATCAGGGTCGCGGTCAGCTGGCCGCGCAGGCCGAGCAGGGCGGCGCGCAACTGGTCGTTGTCCTGCACTTCCACGGCAACAGTGGTCGGGCCGAACACTTCTTCCTGCAGCAGCGGGTCAGACTCCACCAGCAGGCGGGCATTGGCCTTGAACAGTTGGGCGCGCGCCTGGCTGCCTGCCTGCGCCTGGCCGGCCAGGTGCTCGATACCGGCATGGGCGTGCAGGTGCTCCAGGCCACCAACGTAGCTGCGCAGGCCACCGGCGTTGAGCATGGTCTGGCCGGCTTGCTGGCTCAGGTGCTGGCCAAGCTCGGCCAGCAGTTGGCTGTACTGCGGCGACTGCAGGCCGATCACCAGGCCCGGGTTGGTGCAGAACTGGCCTGCGCCCAGGCACACCGAACCGGCCAGTTCTCGGGCGATGGCTTCGCCACGCTTGACCAGGGCGCCCGGCAGGATGATGACCGGGTTGATGCTGGACATCTCGGCGAACACCGGGATCGGCTGCGGGCGCTCGGCGGCCATGCGGCACAGGGCGTCACCGCCTTTCAGCGAGCCGGTGAAGCCGACGGCCTGGATGGCCGGGTGCTTGACCAGCCACTCACCGACGCCGCCACCGAACACCATGTTGAACACGCCCTTGGGCATGCCGGTGCGCTCGGCGGCGCGCTGGATGGCGCAGCCGACCAGGTCGGCGGTGGCCATGTGGCCGCTGTGGGCCTTGAACACCACCGGGCAACCGGCGGCCAGGGCCGCGGCGGTATCGCCACCGGCGGTGGAGAAGGCCAGCGGGAAGTTGCTGGCGCCGAACACGGCGACCGGGCCGACGCCGATGCGCATCTGGCGCAGGTCCACGCGTGGCAGGGGCTGGCGCTCGGGCAGGGCCAGGTCGATGCGTGCACCGAGGAAGTCACCACGGCGCAGCACCTGGGCGAACAGGCGCATCTGGCCGCTGGTGCGGCCGCGCTCGCCCTGGATACGGGCGGGGGGCAGGGCGGTTTCACGGCAGACGATGGCGACGAAGGCGTCGTCCAGTTCGTCCAGCTCGGCGGCGATGGCGTCGAGGAATTCGGCGCGCCGCGCCGGGGCCAGCTGGCGGAATTCGGCGAAAGCGGCGGCCGCGGCCTTGGCGGCCTGGTCCACTTCGCTTTCGGTGGCTTGGGCGAAGCTGTAGGGCAGGGCCTCGCCGGTGCTGGCGTCCAGGCTCTGCAGGCGCTGCGGGCCAGCGGCGCTGCGCTGGCCGGCGATGAAGTTGTGGCCGAGGATTTCAGGCATGGGGTGCTCCTGTAGGTTGAGAGAAAATCTGGCAGGTTGTCGCATGACCTGTGGGAGCGGGCGAGCCCGCGAACACCGGCGCAGCCGGTGCCATACACCGGGTTGCCTGCTTCGCGGGCTCGCCCGCTCCCACAGGGATCGCGACACTGTCGAGAAGCCGGGTCATCAGGTAATCGGTGCCGGGTTGAACAGGGTGATGTCGTTGTGCAGGCGATGCTGTTCGGCCCAGGTCTGCTTGCGGCCGCTGGCCACGTCCAGGTAGTAGTGGAACAGCTCCCAGCCCAGCTCCTCGATGGTCGAGCGGCCGCTGGCGATGCGCCCGGCGTCGATGTCGATCAGGTCGGGCCAGCGCTGGGCCAGCTCGCTGCGGGTGCATACCTTGACCACCGGCGCCATGGCCAGGCCGTACGGGGTGCCGCGGCCGGTGGTGAACACATGCAGGTTCATGCCGGCAGCCAGTTGCAGGGTGCCGCAGACAAAGTCGCTGGCCGGGGTGGCGCAGAAGATCAGGCCTTTGCGGTTGACCCGCTCGCCCGGGCCGAGCACGCCCTGGATGGCGCCGCTACCGGACTTGACGATCGACCCCAGGGACTTCTCGACGATATTCGACAAGCCGCCTTTCTTGTTGCCCGGCGTGGTGTTGGCGCTGCGGTCGGCGGCGCCTTGCTGCAGGTAGCGGTCGTACCAGTCCATTTCGCGCACCAGGGCGTCTGCGACCTCCTGGTTTTCCGCCCGCGAGGTGAGCATGTAGATGGCGTCGCGCACTTCGGTCACTTCCGAGAACAGCACGGTGGCGCCGGCGCGTACCAACAGGTCGGCGGCGTAGCCCAGTGCCGGGTTGGCGGTGATGCCCGAGAAGGCATCGCTGCCCCCGCACTGCATACCCAGGATCAGTTCGCTGGCCGGCACGCTTTCGCGGCGGCGCTGGTCGAGTTTCTTCAGGCGGGTCTCGGCCAGTTCCATGATCTGCTCGATCATTTCCACAAAGCCCAGGCTGGCGTCCTGCAGGCGGTACAGCCACGGGTCGCTGAGGTCCACCGACGGGTCGTTGTCGTGCATCACCTGGCCGGCCTGCAGCTTTTCGCAGCCCAGGCTGATGACCAGGGCCTCGCCGCCCAGGTTGGGGTTGCGCGCCAGGTTGCGTACCGTGCGGATCGGGATGTAGGCATCGCGCGCGTTGATCGCCACGCCGCAGCCATAGCTGTGGGTGATGGCCACCACGTCATCGACATTGGGGTACTTGGGCAGCAACTCGCTGCGAATGCGCTTTACCGCATGCTCCAGCACGCCGGCCACGCACTGCACGGTGGTGGTGATGCCGAGGATGTTGCGGGTGCCGACGGTGCCGTCGGCGTTGCGGTAGCCTTCGAAGGTGAAGCCTTCGAGCGGCGGCAGCGGCTGCGGGACGGCGTCGCAGCGTGGCAGGCTGTCCAGCTCCGGCGCGGCCGGCATGGCCAGCTGGCTCTCCTGCACCCAGCTGCCCTGGCGCAGGTCTTCCAGCGCGTAGCCTATGATCTGCCCGTAACGGCGCACCGGTTCGCCCTTGGCGATGGCTACGGTGGCCACCTTGTGGCTCTGTGGCACGCCTTCGACCAGGGTCAGGCCGTCAGCGAAGCGGGCGCCTTCGCCCAGGCCGCCATCGTTGACCACCACCACGACATTGTCGTCGTCGTGCAGGCGGACGTAGCGGGGCGAGTCGGAATGTTCGATCAACTGCATGTTCGGGCCCTACTTGTCAGGTTCTCAGGCTTTTGTACATCCGCCCACGGCGGGGTGGCCGACGCGGGCGTGTTCACTCAGTGGCGCGAGCCGGCCAGTTCGCTGCCGGCCGCTGGCTCGGCGTCAGGCTTTGGGCTTTCACGCAGCTCGATGCGCTTGATCGGGCCGACGATCACCAGGTAGCTGAACACCGCCACCAGGGCGTTGGCGCCGACATACACCAGGGCCCACTTGAACGAACCGGTGGCACTGATGATGTAGCCGATCACGATCGGCGTGGTGATCGAGGCGATGTTGCCGAAGGTGTTGAACAGCCCGCCCGACAGCCCGGCGATCTGCTTCGGCGAGGTGTCGGCGACCACTGCCCAGCCCAGCGCGCCGATGCCTTTGCCGAAGAACGCCAGGGTCATGAAGCCGACCACCATCCACTCGGCGTCGACGTAGTTGCAGAACACCATGGTGGTCGACAGCAGCAGGCCGCAGACGATCGGCAGCTTGCGCGAGAAGGTCAGCGAGTTGCCGCGACGCAGCAGCCAGTCGGAGATCACCCCGCCCAGCACACCACCGATGAAGCCGCAGACCGCCGGCAGCGAGGCGATGAAGCCGGCCTTGAGGATGGTCATGCCGCGCTCCTGCACCAGGTACACCGGGAACCAGGTGAGGAAGAAGTAGGTGATGGCGTTGATGCAGTACTGGCCCAGGTACACGCCCAGCAGCATGCGGCTGGTCAGCAGTTGCTTGATGTAGCCCCATTTCGGGCCGTCGTTGCCGCGCTTCTGGTCCATGTCCACCAGGCCGCCGTTCTGCTCGATGTGCTCGAGTTCACCCGGGCTGATGCGTGGGTGTTGGCGCGGGTTGTAGATGGTCTTCAGCCACACCATGGAGAACACGATGCCCAGTGCGCCCATGACCACGAACACGTGCTCCCAGCCGAAGCTGAATACGATCCAGCCCATGATCGGTGCGAACAGTGCGGTGGCGAAGTACTGCGCCGAGTTGAAGATGGCCGAGGCGGTGCCGCGTTCCTGGGTCGGGAACCAGGCCGCGACGATGCGCGCATTGCCCGGGAACGACGGGGCTTCGGCAAAACCGACCAAAAAGCGCAGGGTGAACAGCGTCACCACCGCCCAGGCCACCGGCAGGCCACCGACAAAGCCCTGCAGCAGGGTGAACAGCGACCAGGTGAAGATGCTGAAGGCGTAGACGTTCTTGGAACCGAAGCGGTCGAGCAGCCAGCCACCAGGAATCTGGCCAGCCACGTATGCCCATCCGAAGGCGGAGAAGATGTAGCCGAGGGTCACGGCATCGATGCCGAGGTCTTTCTGCAGGCTGGAGCCCGCGATTGCAATGGTGGCGCGGTCAGCGTAGTTGATCGTGGTCACCAGGAACAGCATGAACAGGATCAGGTAGCGCACATGCGTCTTCTTCGTCGCTTGCATGCTGGTAGTACTCCCACTAGTTATTTTTGTGCGGGCTCACGAATTGTAACCGGAGTGGGGCTGGCCCACTCCGGGCGCGGCATCTGGCAGGCCGCGGGCGGCGCTTACTGCGGGCCCATCTTGTCCATCAGCGCGGCGAGTTTTTCGTACTCGTCGGCGGTGAGGTCGGTAAGCGGAGTACGCACCGGGCCGGCGTCGTAACCGGCGATCCTGGCACCGGCCTTGACGATGCTCACGGCGTAGCCGGCCTTGCGGTTGCGGATGTCCAGGTACGGCAGGAAGAAGTCGTCGATCAGCTTGGCCACGGTGGCGTGGTCGTCACGGGCGATGGCGTTGTAGAAGTCCATGGCGGTCTTCGGCACGAAGTTGAACACGGCGGAGGAGTACACCGGCACGCCCAGGGCCTTGTAGGCAGCAGCATACACCTCGGCGGTCGGCAGGCCACCCAGGTAGCTGAAGCGGTCGCCCAGGCGGCGACGGATCGACACCATCAACTCGATGTCACCGAGGCCGTCCTTGTAGCCGATCAGGTTCGGGCAACGCTCGGCCAGTTTTTCCAGCAGGTCGGCGTTCAGGCGGCAGACGTTGCGGTTGTAGACGACTACGCCGATGTTTACCGATTTGCACACTGCTTCGACGTGGGCGGCGACACCTTCCTGGCTGGCTTCGGTCAGGTAGTGCGGCAGCAGCAGCAGGCCCTTGGCACCCAGGCGCTCGGCTTCTTGCGCGTATTCGATGGCCTGGCGGGTGGAGCCACCGACGCCGGCGAGGATAGGTACCGACTTGGCGCAGGTGTCGACGGCGGTCTTGATTACCTGGCTGTATTCGCTGGCAGCCAGGGAGAAGAACTCACCGGTGCCGCCGGCGGCGAACAGGGCGCTGGCGCCGTACGGGGCCAGCCATTCCAGGCGCTTGACGTAGCCAGCCGGGTTGAAGTCGCCCTGGGCGTTGAAGTCGGTGACCGGGAAAGACAGCAGGCCGTGGGAGAGGATGGATTTGAGTTCTTGTGGAGTCATTGTTGTTGGCATCCTGTGGCGCTTGGGTGAAGGGTGTTGTTTTGCGTTGGAGGTAAGTTATCGTACAACTTGTACGATGACTAGTCCCTTTGGGAGATTTTTTTGTGGAGGGGCTGAAGGAATGTTATTGCCTGGCCCGGCCTCTTCGCGGGCATGCCCGCTCCCACAGGGACCGTGGTGCGCTTGAAGGTAGCGGAGATTCCCTGTGGGAGCGGGCGTGCCCGCGAAGAGGCCGGCACAGGCGACAACAAGAGATGTATAAGACACAGATGGCAGACTAGCTGCGATCAGTCATCGTATCTCTTGATGAGGTAGGAAAAAACGATCGCGGAGACAGGCACAAGCCCGCCGCCCGTTTCCACGGGAAGTGTTCTGGGACCAGCAGAGGGTGACCGGGGAAAACGGGGGCGGCCTTGCGCCGCCCCGCGATCAAAGCAGAGGAAACTGGGGTCAGGCAGCGTGCTGGCGCTTGATCTGCGCCTTGCGTACCTGGGCCCGGCAAGCGTCGCCGAAAGCCTGGAAGATCTTGATCGAATCCGGGTTCTTCGCCGCTTGCCACTCCGGGTGCCACTGCACGGCGAACAGGAACGGCGAGATGCTCGGGGCATGGATCGCCTCGACCAGGCCGTCTTCGGCGTGGGCGATGGCCTCGATGCCGGCGCCGAGCTTGTGCAGGCCTTGGCCATGCAGCGAGTTGACGCGAATCTCGTCGGTACCCAGGGTGTCGCGCAGCCAGCTGTCCGGCTTGATCTTCACGCCGTGCACCTGGGTGTATTGCACCTCGACCGGGTCTTCCGGGTTTTCCCGGTGGTCGTTGAAGCCAGGCTCGGCGTACACCTTCTGGTAGATGTCGCCACCCAGGGCCACGTTGATTTCCTGCATGCCACGGCAGATGCCGAAGATCGGCAGGCCACGCTTGATCGCGGCCTTGACCAGCGGGATGTCGAACAGGTCGCGGTTCTGGTCCTGGCCTTTGCCGGGGGTCTCGTTCTCCTGGCCGTACAGGGCCGGGTCGATGTTGCTGCCGGCGCCGGTCAGATACACGCCGTCGGCCATGTCCAGATAGGTCTCGAGGTCTTCGATGCCGCAGCAGGTGGGCACCAGCACCGGGACGCAATCGGAAAACTCGACCAGCGGGGTGATGTATTTGTGGGTCATGACCTGGTAGTCATGGCCTTTGCGCTCTTGGCTGCCCATGGTCATCAGGACGACGGGTTTGCGCAGGGAGGGTTGCTTGTTGCCAATGTTGCTGTTGGACATATGTCACCTTGGGACAGGTTCGGCCTGTCGTTGTTGTGCAGGTGCACGGCGCGGGGCCATGGGTGCAACCTGTAGCCCCGAGCACTGCCGGCTCGTCGGAGGCGACGATTCCGGTCGGGGCTTGTAGATAGCTTGCCAGAGCCGTTCGATATGTCAAACGACGGAGCAGGGCTTGATGGCAGGGAATGCGCCGGTTTTTGGGGTCTGAAACCGATGCGGGCCTGTGGCGGCGTGGGTTTGGCGGGGGTTAAGGTCAATAATATTTAACGATGCAGTTGGGTCTTTGCAGCGGTGCAATAAATGATTAGCTCCAAGCCGACACGGTCTTTGTGGGAGCGGCCTTGTGTCGCGAAAGGGCTGCGGAGCAGCCCCAGGATCTATGCCGCAGCAGGGATCGCCGGGGGCCGCTTTGCGGCCCTATCGCGACACAAGGCCGCTCCCACATGAATAGCGACAGGTCTCAGTCAGTGCAGTATCTGCGCCAGGAACCCCTTGGCCCGCTCGGTACGCGGCTGGTTGAAGAACACCTGTGGCGGGCTGTCTTCGATGATCTGCCCGCCCTCAAGGAACAGCACCCGCTCGGCCACCTGGCGGGCAAAGCCCATTTCATGGGTGACGCAAAGCATGGTCATGCCAGTGCCAGCCAGTTGCACCAGCACATCCAGCACCTCGGCGACCATCTCCGGGTCCAGCGCCGAGGTGGGCTCGTCGAACAGCATGATCCGCGGCTTCATGCACAGCGCCCGGGCAATCGCCACGCGCTGCTGCTGGCCGCCGGACAGCTGGCTGGGGTACTTGTGCGCCTGGCTTTCGATGCCGACCTTGCTCAGGTACATGCGCGCCCGCTCCTCGGCGTCCTTGCGCGACAACCCGCGCACGCTGGTGGGGGCCAGCAGGCAGTTGTCCAGCACGCTCATGTGCGGGAACAGGTTGAAGTGCTGGAACACCATGCCGATGTCGCTGCGCACCTGCGCCGCTTCGCGGGTGGTGGATGCCAGGTCGATGCCATCCACCTTGATGCTGCCCTGCTGGGCCACTTCCAGGCGGTTGATGCAGCGGATCAGGGTCGACTTGCCCGAGCCGGACGGCCCGCACAGCACGATGCGTTCACCTTCGCGCACCTGCAGGTCGATGTCGCGCAGCACGTGGAACGCGCCGTAGTGCTTGTTCAGGCCTTCGATGCGGATCAGCACCGGGCGTGGGTCGGGTTCGGGGGCAAGGGTGGCAAGGCTCAGTGGTGCGGTCATCTTGTTGTTCTCCCGCAGGGGTTCAGTCGAAACGAGTCGCGCTGTAGGGCGCGGGGTCGGTGAAGGGGCGTTCGCCGGTGACCAGTTCGGCCACCAGCCGGCCGCTGACCGGGCCCAGGGTGAGGCCGTGGTGGGCGTGGCCGAAGTTGAACCACAGCCCCGGGTGGCGCGGCGCCGGGCCGATCACCGGGCGCATGTCGGGCAGGCACGGGCGGCGGCCCAGCCAGGGGGTGTCGTCCAGGCGCTCGCCCAGGGCCGGGAACAGCTTGCGCGCCAGGGCTTCGCAGCGGCCCAGCTGGATCTGGTTGCCCGGCGCGCTGCTGGCGTCGAACTCGATGCCGGTGGTCAGGCGCACGCCGCGGGCCATTGGCGCCAGCACGTAGCCGCCCTGGGTGTCGCAGATGGAATGCTCCAGTTGCGCGCCGTCACGGGTGCTGTAGTGCATGTGGTAGCCACGCTTGATCGCCAGCGGGATCTGGTAGCCCAGGCCGCTGAACAGGTCGGCCGACTGCGGGCCGAGGCAGGCCACCACCTCGTTGGCGGTGATCGGGCCGCGGCGGCTGTCTACCCGCCATTGGCCGTCGACCTGGCGCAGGCTGCGCGCATCGCCATGCAGGAACTGCCCGCCGCGCTGCGTGAACAGGGTGGCGTAGCCGCGGGTGAGGGCGCCGGGGTTGTTCACGGTCTTGGGGTCGAGCCAGTGAATGCCGCCGACCACGCTCGCGTCCAGCTGGTGCTCGCGGGCCTGCAACTGCCCGCATTCGAGGATTTCGAACTGCAGGCCATAACGGCTCAGGCCCTTGGCGTCGGCCTTGGCCTGCTCGAACAGCGCCGGGTCACGGAACACTTCGATCCAGCCTTTGGCCTGCACCAGCCCTTCCAGGCCGGCGGCAGCAATGAATGCGTCGTGCTCCTCGACGCAGCGCTGCACCAGCGGCAGCATGTCGGCGGCGGCCCCGGCCAGGCGCCCGGGGGCCGACTGGCGCCAGTAGCGCCACAGCCAGGGGGCGGCCTTGGGCAGGTGCAGCAGGCTGTAGCGCACATCGGGCTGGCGGTTCAGGCCGTAGCGCAGCAGCGCGCCCAGTTGCCGCGGGAAGGCATAGGGGATCACGCTGGAGCGCTCGATCAGCCCGGCGTTGCCGTGGCTGGTGCCGCTGCCCGGTTCGTCGCGGTCGATCAGGATCACCTGGCGCCCGCGGGCCTGCAGGTGCAGCGCGGTGCTGACGCCGACGATGCCGGCGCCGAGGACAAGGGTCTGGCAATGCATGGAACGTATCCTTCGGTCAGTTCAGGTGGCGGCCCAGGCGGGCTTCCAGGTGTTTCAGCAGGCGCCGCACCAGTTCGACGATCAGCAGGTAGAGCACGGCGGCCCACAGGTAGATCTGGAAGTCGAAACTGCGCGAGAAGGCCAGTTTGGTCACGCCCATCAGGTCGTAGATGGTCACCAGCGAGGCAATCGCGCTGGCCTTGATCATCAGGATCAGCTCGTTGCCCAGCGGGCCGATGGCCACCAGCAGCGACTGCGGCAGGATCACCTTGAAGAAGGTGGTCGAGCGCTTCAGGTTCAGCGCCCGCGCCGCCTCATGCTGGCCGGGGGCGACGGCCATCAGGCTGCCGCGGAAGATTTCGGCCTGGTAGGCGGCGGTGTTCAGGGTGAACGCCAGCAGCGTGCAGAACCACGCCTCGCGGAAGAACCACCACAGGCCGACGTCTTGCCAGAAGCCCTTGAGCGAGCCCAGGCCGTAGTACAGCAGGAACAGTTGGGCCAGCAGCGGCGAGCCGCGGAAGAAGTACACGTAGCCGGCGGCCATGCGCTGCAGCAGCAGGCTGCGCGACATGCGCGCCAGGGCCAGCAACAGGCCGAGCACGGCACCCAGGCTGAAGGAAATCGCCACCAGCTTGGCCGTTACCAGCAGGCCATCGAGGAAGCGCGGGCCGTAGCGGTCCAGCAGGTCGGGGTCGAGGACCAGCGCCAGCAGTTGTTCGAAGCTCATGCGCGTGCTCCTTGCAGGTGGCGGTTGCTGCGCCGTTCGATGAACGCGAACACGCGCCCGGAAATGGCGGCGAACAGCAGGTAGCCCAGGCAGGCCACGCCATAGAAGAACATCGGCTCTTTGGTCACGCTGACGGCCAGGTTGGTCTGGCGCATCAGGTCGACCAGCGAGATGGTGGAGACCAGCGAGGTGTCCTTGAGCAGCGACAGCCAGTTGTTGGACAGGCCGGGCAGGGCGATGCGGGTCAGTTGTGGCAGCAGCACCTTGAAGAAGCCGGTGCGCTTGCTCAGGCCCAGCGCCGAGCAGGCTTCCAGCTGGCCCTTGGGCAGGGTCTTGAAGGCTGCCAGCCAGATCTCGCTGGAGAACGCGGCGAACACCAGGCTGAAGGCGATCATCGCGGCGAGGAAGGTATTGATCAGGAACTCACCCTGGTAGCCCATGGCTGCGAGGATCTTCTGTGCGGCGATCTGGCAGCCGTAATAGATGATCAGCAGCGTCAGCAGTTCGGGCAGGCCACGGAACACGGTGGAGAAGGTGGTGGCCCAGGCGCGCGGCAAGCGCTTGCGCGAGCGTGCTGCAAGGGCGACCACCAGGCCCAGCGGCAGGCCGATGGGCAGGCAGGCCAGGGCCAGGGAAACGGTGACCAGCGCGCCGGCCAGCAGCGCCTGGCCCCAGCCTCCACTGGCGAAGGACAGCAAGGACAATTGATCGAGCATGACGAACACCTTGTGTTGACCTTACCGGCCTCATCGCCGGCAAGCCAGCTCCCACAGGTACACCGCTGTTCTTCAGGTCAGTGAGTTACCTGTGGGAGCTGGCTTGCCGGCGATCAGGCCCGGTCAGGCAATGAGGCCTTGAAGGTCAGTTGTAGATATCGAAAGCGAAGTACTTGCTGGCGATCTTCTGGTAGGTACCGTTGGCCACGATCTGCTGCAGCGCGGTGTTCAGGCGCTGGCGCAGGGCTTCGTCGTCCTTGCGCACGGCAATGGCGGCATCGGCCTTGGTGTTGGCCACGTCGCCGAGGATCTTGCAGCAGTCCCCGCCGTTCTTGGTCATCCACTCGTTCAGTGGGAATTTGTCGGCAATCACACCATCCAGGCGGCCCGCAGCCAGGTCGGCGTTGGCTTCGTCCATGGTCGGGTACAGCTTCACGTCGGCACCGGCCTTGGCGTAGACGTCTTCGGCGTAGATGGCCTGGGTGGACGACGACTGGGCGCCAACGGTGTAGCCGTCGAAGGTGGTCTGGGCGTCGCTGATCTTGCTGTCCTTGGCCACGGCGACGGTCAGCGGGGTGCGGTAGTAGTGGTCGGTGAAGGCGATTTTCTTGCGCCGTTCTTCGGTGTTGATCATCGACGCGACCACCGCGTCGTATTTGCGTGCCATCAGCGCGGGGATGATGCCTTCCCAGTCCTGGGCCACCAGCGTGCACTCGACTTTCATCTGCTCGCACAGGGCGTGGGTGATGTCGACGTCGAAGCCGTGCAACTGGTTATTGGCGTCGACATAGTTGAAGGGCGGGTAGGCGCCCTCGGTGGCGAAGCGCAGGGTTTCGGCACTGGCGGCACCCGACAGCAGCAGGGCGCACGCACCCACCAAGGCCATGGTCTTGTTCATCTCGCACCTCATTGCACTCTTGCTATTGTTGTTTTCCCGTCGACCACGAGGTGTAGCCGACGAATTCGTTATGTAGAGCGGCAGTTGCTTCCAAGCGTTTTTCAACATCCGGCCCGAGCTTCTTGCAGACCTCGTTGACCATCAGGTGCACCCACGACAGCATGGTCGAGGTGGACTCCCAGAACAGGTTGAACTCGGTGGGAATGCGGAACACCTCGTCGGCGTTGGCATCAGCCCAGTCACAGAAGGGGTCGGTCACCAGGGTGACCGCAATGCCAGCCTCGCGTGCCTTCTGGCACAACAGCAGGGCATGGCGGGAATAACGGCGGGCTTCGAACACCACCAGGGCGCTGTCTTCGGCGCGGCCCAGCAATACTTCGCCAAAGTGCCCGGCACTCATATCCACCAGCTGCACGCCATCGCGCAGGTACTGCAGCAGGTGGCTCATGCACATGGCGATGCCGCGCTCGGTCTGGAAGCCGGCGATGAACACCCGCTGCTTGCTTGCCAGGCGCTGGGCGACGCTGTGCCAGGCGCTGCTCTGGCGATACTCGTGCACGCGCACCAGGGCGGCGATTTCCAGCTCCAGGCTGCCGGCGTTGTCGCTGGCGTCCTGGTTCTGGCGGTAATCTTGCAGGCGGTCGCCCACCAGCCACGGGCCATCGCCCAGGTCGTTCTGCAGGTCTTGCTTCAACGCCTTGAGATGGGCATAACCCAATGAGCGGCAGAAACGGCCGACGCTGGATTCGCTGACGCCCAGCTTGACGGCAATGCTGGCCGAGGTCTGGAACGGCAGTTCATGCAGGTTGGCGAGCATGTAGCTGGCGATCTTGCGGCCCGAAGCAGCGGCCCCTTCGAGGCTGTTTTCCAGGCGTTGCTTGATCAGTTGGCTCATGCTGCGGCTCCAGGGGTAAGGCTTGCGAAAGAAAATGGCTGTTTTCTGTCATCAAGTCAACATTTGACAGATAGCTGTCACATGCAGGAAAGTTTTTGTCGTTGCAACGCTGTAGCCATTCCAATTCCAACAAGGAGCTTCAGATGTCCGCACCTTCCACCAGCACCGTCGTGCGTGTGCCTTTTACCGAGCTGCAGGGCCTGTTGCAGAGCATCTTCCAGCGCCATGGCTGCAGCGAAAGCGTGGCCCGGGTGCTGGCCCACAACTGCGCCAGCGCCCAGCGCGATGGTGCCCATAGCCATGGGGTGTTCCGCATGCCTGGCTATGTTTCGACATTGGCCAGCGGCTGGGTCGATGGCCAGGCCACGCCGAAGGTCAGCGACGTGGCGCCCGGTTATGTTCGCGTCGATGCCGCAGGCGGCTTCGCCCAGCCGGCGCTGGCGGCGGCCCGTGAACTTCTGGTGGCGAAGGCACGCAACGCTGGCATCGCCGTGCTGGCGATCCACAACTCGCACCACTTCGCCGCGCTGTGGCCGGATGTGGAGCCATTCGCCGACGAAGGCCTGGTAGCCCTGAGCGTGGTCAACAGCATGACCTGCGTGGTGCCGCACGGCGCGCGCAAGCCGCTGTTCGGCACCAACCCCATCGCCTTTGCCGCACCTTGCGCCGAACATGACCCGATCGTCTTCGACATGGCCACCAGCGCCATGGCCCATGGCGATGTGCAGATTGCCGCGCGCGCTGGCCAGCAATTGCCGCAGGGCATGGGGGTGGATGCCAATGGTGAGCCGACCACCGACCCCAAGGCGATTCTGGAAGGCGGCGCCTTGCTGCCATTTGGCGGGCACAAGGGCTCGGCCTTGTCGATGATGGTCGAGTTGCTGGCGGCGGCGCTGACCGGCGGGCATTTTTCCTGGGAGTTCGACTGGTCGGGGCACCCGGGGGCGAAGACGCCGTGGACCGGGCAGCTGATCATTGTCATCGACCCGAGCAAGGCCGAGGGCGAGCGGTTTGCCCAGCGCAGCCGCGAACTGGTCGAGCAGATGCAGGCGGTGGGGCTGACGCGCATGCCGGGCGAGCGGCGTTACCGCGAGCGCGAGGTGGCCGAGGAGGAGGGGGTGGCGGTGACCGAGCAGGAGCTGCAGGGTCTGAAAGAGCTGCTTGGCTGACCCGGCCCTATCGCCGGCAAGCCAGCTCCCACAGGTACACCACAAACGTCAAGGCCTGTGGTGTACCTGTGGGAGCTGGCTTGCCGGCGATGAGGCCCTCACTGCCTGCGCCAATCCTCAGCCATGCAATGTTGCATAGACAACCTTGCACAATAGTTGATGTTCCTGAGCCCGCACTCCGGGTATGCTCAGGGCTGCCTTTTCGAACTGTCCTGATCCAAGGAGCTGCACGCTGTGTTCAAACATGTCGATGCCTATGCCGGCGACCCGATCCTCTCGTTGATGGAAACCTTCAAGGCCGACCCGCGCGCCGACAAGGTCAACCTGAGTATCGGCCTGTACTACGATGAGGCCGGCGTGGTGCCGCAACTGGCGGCTGTGGATGCGGTGGAAAAACGCATCGCCGGCCAGGACCACGAAGCCTCGCTGTACCTGCCGATGGAAGGCCTGGCCAGCTACCGCCAGGCGATCCAGGCACTGCTGTTCGGTGCCGATCACCCGGCCGTGACCGGCGGGCGCGTGGCCACCGTGCAGACCGTGGGTGGTTCCGGCGCCCTCAAGGTCGGTGCCGACTTCCTCAAGCGCTACTTCCCGCAGTCCGAAGTCTGGGTCAGCAACCCGACCTGGGACAACCACCGCGCCATCTTCGAAGGCGCCGGCTTCAAGGTGCACACCTACCCGTACTTCGACCAGGCCACCCGCGGCGTGGACTTCGACGGCATGCTGGCCACCCTGCAGACCCTGCCGGCCAACAGCGTGGTGCTGCTGCACCCGTGCTGCCACAACCCCACCGGCGCCGACCTGGAACAGCACCAGTGGCAACAGGTGGTTGAAGTGGTCAAGGCACGCCAGCTGATCCCGTTCCTCGACATCGCCTACCAGGGCTTCGCCGAAGGCCTGGTGGAAGACGCCTACGCCATCCGTGAAATGGCCCGCGCCGGCGTGCCGTGCCTGGTCAGCAACTCGTTCTCGAAGATCTTCTCGCTGTACGGCGAGCGTGTCGGCGGCCTGTCGGTGGTCTGCGACGATGACGCCACTACCCAGAGCGTGCTCGGCCAGCTCAAGGCTACCGTGCGCCGCAACTACTCCAGCCCGCCCAACTTCGGCGCCCAGCTGGTTGCTGGCGTGCTCGGCGATGCCGCCCTCAATGCCCAGTGGGCCGAGGAAGTCGAAGTGATGCGCAAACGTATCCTCGACATGCGCCAGGCGCTGGTCGATGCCCTGGCCGTGCTGCTGCCAGGCCAGGACTTCCAGTTCTTCCTGCGCCAGCGCGGCATGTTCAGCTACACCGGCTTCAGCGTCGAGCAGGTGCGCCGCCTGCGTGACGAGTTCGGCGTGTACCTGATCGACAGCGGTCGCGTATGCATGTCCGGCCTGCGCCCGGCCAACCTGCAACGGGTTGCCGAAGCCTTCGCCGCCGTCCAGAAGTAACACCGCACGGGGCCGCTTTGCGGCCCTTTCGCCGGCAAGCCGGCTCTCACAGAGATAGCGCAAGGCTCAAGCACTGCGCGGTCGGTGTGGGAGCCGGCTTGCCGGCGATCAGGCTGCATGCAGCCTCTGGTTGCAATCCGCTTGTAAAGACAAGTGCAACCGCTCCTCGGAAAAGGGCTTCGCAAGTGCAACCTTTCCGTGCACAATCGCGCTCCCTTTTTCGGTTGAGTTGGGCGAAACGTCTATTTCGCCATTCTCAGCCTGTTGCAGTCTTGCGAGTGGAGCTTCACCCGGAATGAATGAGCAGGCCCCAAGCGTTGAACAACGCTTTGCAGAATCGACCCCCGCCACCCTCGGCAGCTGGTCGCGTCACGACACCACCTGGATGCTGGGCCTGTTCGGCACAGCGATCGGCGCCGGAACCCTGTTCCTGCCGATCAACGCCGGCCTTGGCGGCTTCTGGCCGTTGCTGATCCTGGCCATACTGGCCTTCCCGATGACCTATTTCGCTCACCGCGGGCTGACCCGTTTCGTCCTTTCCGGGCGCAATGACGGCGATATCACCGAAGTGGTCAAGGAGCACTTCGGCATTACCGCCGGCGCCTCGATCACCGTGCTGTACTTCTTCGCGATCTTCCCGATCCTGCTTATCTATAGCGTGGCGCTGACCAACACCGTGTCCAGCTTCATGGAGCACCAGCTGCACATGCAGCCGCCGCCACGGGCCATCCTGTCGTTCGTGCTGATCCTCGGCCTGCTGGCCATCGTGCGCTGCGGGGAGCAGGCCACGGTCAAGGTCATGAGCCTGCTGGTCTACCCGTTCATCGTCGCCCTGGCGTTGCTGGGCCTGTACCTGGTGCCGCACTGGACCGGTGGCATTCTCGACAGCGCCACCCAGGTGCCACCGGCCTCGGCCTTCCTGCACACCCTGTGGCTGGCGATTCCGGTGATGGTGTTCTCGTTCAACCACTCGCCGATCATCTCCGCCTTTGCCGTCGACCAGAAGCGCCGCTACGGCGAGCATGCCGATGAGCGTAGCGGCCAGATCCTGCGCCGTGCCCACCTGCTGATGGTGGTGATGGTGCTGTTCTTCGTGTTCAGTTGCGTGCTCACCCTGAGCAGCGCCCAGCTGGCCGAGGCCAAGGCGCAGAACCTGTCGATCCTGTCGTACCTGGCCAACCACTTCAGCAACCCGACCATCGCGTTCGCTGCACCGCTGATTGCTTTCGTGGCCATCGCCAAGTCGTTCCTCGGCCACTACATCGGCGCCAGCGAAGGCCTGAAGGGCATCATCACCAAGGCCGGTGCTCGCCCGAGCGCCAAGGCCCTGGACCGCGTGGTCGCCGCGCTGATGCTGGTGGTGTGCTGGATCGTCGCCACCCTCAACCCAAGCATCCTCGGCATGATCGAGTCGCTCGGTGGCCCGATCCTCGCGGTGCTGCTGTTCCTGATGCCGATGTACGCCATTCGCCGCGTGCCATCCATGCGCAAGTACAGCGGTGCTGCCTCCAACGTGTTCGTGGTGGTAGTCGGCCTGGTTGCGCTGACCTCGGTGGTATACGGCCTGCTGGGCTGATACGCCATCCGCAACAGTAATGCCCGGGTCGCTTGTTGCCACCCGGGCATTTTTTTGTCCACAAAAATTGTCCGGCAACAGAACAATTTCACCTGCCCCCATAGGCACCCGGCCGCCTTCATGCTTAACTCAGTGTCCTCTTCAAACCCCGCATAAGGATTTCGTCATGGCTCAAGTGACTCTCAAAGGCAACCCGGTTCAGGTCAACGGCGAACTGCCGAAAACCGGCGCCCAGGCTCCGGCTTTCTCCCTGGTAGGTGAAGGCCTGGCTGACAAGTCGCTGAAAGACTACGCCGGCAAGCGCAAGGTGCTGAACATCTTCCCGAGCGTCGACACCCCGACCTGCGCTACCTCCGTGCGCAAGTTCAACGCCCAGGCCAACGATGTGGCCAACACCGTGGTGCTGTGCATCTCCGCCGACCTGCCGTTCGCCCAGGCACGCTTCTGCGGCGCCGAAGGCCTGGACAACGTGAAGAACCTGTCGACCCTGCGTGGCCGCGAGTTCCTCGAAAACTACGGCGTGGCCATCGCCGATGGCCCGCTGGCCGGCCTGGCTGCCCGTGCCGTGGTGGTGCTGGACGAAAACGACAAGGTGCTGCACAGCGAGCTGGTTGGCGAAATTGCTGATGAGCCGAACTACGATGCAGCGCTGGCTGTACTGAAGTAAGGGGTGTGGGGTGGGTCGGCTGAGTCCTGTACCGGCCTCTTCGCGGGTAAACCCGCTCCCACAGGTACGGCACAGGTTTCAAAAGCTGTGATATCCCTGTGGGAGCGGGTTTACCCGCGAAGAGGCCGGCACAGGCAACCGAAACCTTTCAGCCCGCCACCGCTCCAAGCAACACCCTGTAAACGGCCCGGAACGCGTTCCGGGCCGTTTTCATTTAAAGTTCAACCCCTTGGCAACGTCAGGCAAAGGTAAACCTCTGGTAAAGGCGCTTTGCTAAAACGATGCCAGTGCTTATCGTTCATCCTCCCCAAGTCGTCATTCCGAACAAGGTTCGTTCAACCCATGCAAGCGTCCAATTCCCGTTCCCCTCGTCGCTGGCTCGTAGGCCTGCTGATCCTGCTGCTGGTGGCTGCACTGGCCTGGTGGCTGTGGCCCGCAGCGGCGCCTGCGCCTAAAGAAGCCGGTGGCGGGCGCGGTGGCAAGGGCATGGGCATGATGGGCGGTCGCCCGGGCTTCGGCGGCTCCAGCGACCCGGTGCCGGTGCGCGTCGAGCCGGTGCGGGTGGGTGACTTCCCGCTGTACTACAAGGCCCTGGGCACCGTCACCGCGACCAACACCGTCAACGTGCGCAGCCGCGTGGCTGGCGAGCTGGTCAAGATCCACTTCAAGGAAGGCCAGCAGGTCAAGGCCGGCGACCTGCTCGCCGAGATCGACCCGCGCTCGTACCGCATCGCCCTGCAACAGGCCGAAGGCACCCTGGCGCAGAACCAGGCGCAACTGAAGAACGCCCAGGTCGACCTGGCCCGCTATAAAGGCCTGTACGCCGAAGACAGTATCGCCAAGCAAACCCTCGACACCGCCGAAGCGCAGGTGGCGCAGTTCCAGGGGCTGGTGAAGACCAACCAGGCGCAGGTCAACGACGCCCGCCTGAACCTCGATTTCACCCAGATCCGCGCGCCGATCAACGGCCGCGTGGGCCTGCGCCAGCTCGACCTGGGCAACCTGGTGGCGGCCAACGACACCACCGCGCTGGTGGTGATCACCCAGACCGAGCCGATCAGCGTTGCCTTCACCTTGCCGGAAACCGAGTTGAGCACCGTGCTGGAACGCTACCGCAGCGGCGCCAGCCTGCCGGTCGAAGCCTGGGACCGCAGTGACAGCAAGCTGCAGTCCACCGGCGTGCTGGGCAGCATCGACAACCAGATCGACACCACCACCGGCACCCTCAAGTTCAAGGGCCGCTTCGAGAACAAGGACCTGGCCCTGTTCCCCAACCAGTTCGTCAACGTGCGCCTGCTGGCCGACACCCTCAAGCAGGTGACCATGGCCCCGGCGGCGGCCATCCAGTTCGGCAATGACGGCTCCTTCGCCTACGTGGTCAATGACCAGAACACGGTCAATATCCGCAAGCTCAAGGTTGGCGCCAGCGACGGCGAGAACAGCGTCATTCTCGAGGGCCTCAAGGCCGGCGACCGCCTGGTGCTGGAAGGCACCGACCGCCTGCGCGAAGGCACCAAGGTGGAAGTGGTCGAAGACAGCTCGCAGGTGCCGACCACCCCGGGCCAGCACCTGCAAGGCCAGGAAGCCAAGGGTTCGGCAAGCACTGGTGATGTGCAGCCCGGTAAAGCACAGCCTGGTAGCGCAGCAGGCAAGGCGGGCGCATGAACCTCTCGCGTCTGTTCATCCTGCGGCCGGTTGCCACCACGCTGAGCATGCTGGCCATCGTCCTGGCCGGCCTGATCGCCTACAAGCTGCTGCCGGTTTCCGCCTTGCCGCAGGTGGATTACCCGACCATCCGGGTCATGACCCTGTACCCCGGTGCCAGCCCGCAGGTCATGACCAGCGCCGTTACCGCGCCGCTGGAACGCCAGTTCGGGCAGATGCCGGGCCTGGAGCAGATGGCTTCGACCAGCTCCGGCGGCGCCTCGGTGCTGACCCTGCGCTTCAACCTCGACATGAACATGGACGTTGCCGAGCAACAGGTGCAGGCCGCGATCAACGCCGCCAGCAACCTGCTGCCCAGCGACCTGCCGGCGCCGCCGGTGTACAACAAGGTCAACCCGGCCGACACCCCGGTGCTGACCCTGGCCATCTCCAGCAAGACCATGCCGCTGCCCAAGCTCAACGACCTGGTCGATACCCGCGTGGCCCAGAAGCTCGCGCAGATCAGCGGTGTGGGCATGGTCAGCATCGCCGGCGGTCAGCGTCAGGCGGTGCGGATCAAGGTCAACGTCGATGCCCTGGCCGCCAACGGCCTGAACCTGGAGGACGTACGCACCCTGATCGGCGCCTCCAACGTCAACCAGCCCAAGGGCAACTTCGATGGCCCGACCCGGGTGTCGATGCTCGATGCCAACGACCAGCTGCGCTCCCCTGAGGAATACGCCAACCTGATCCTGGCCTACAACAACGGTGCACCATTGCGTCTCAAGGACGTGGCCGAAATCGTCGACGGCGCGGAAAACGAGCGCCTGGCTGCCTGGGCCAATGAAAACCACGCAGTGCTGCTGAACATCCAGCGCCAGCCGGGCGCCAACGTCATCGAAGTGGTCGACCGCATCAAGGCCCTGCTGCCGTCGATCACCGACAACCTGCCGGCCGGCCTGGATGTTTCGGTGCTCACCGACCGCACCCAGACCATCCGCGCCGCGGTCAAGGACGTGCAGCACGAACTGCTGATCGCCATCGCCCTGGTGGTAATGGTCACGTTCGTGTTCCTGCGCCGTTTCAGTGCCACCCTCATTCCGTCGATCGCCGTGCCGCTGTCGCTGATCGGCACCTTCGGCGTGATGTACCTGGCCGGCTTCTCGGTCAACAACCTGACGCTGATGGCCCTGACCATCGCCACCGGTTTCGTGGTCGACGACGCCATCGTCATGCTGGAGAACATCTCCCGGCACATCGAGGAGGGCGAGACGCCCATGCAGGCTGCGCTCAAGGGCGCCCGGCAAATCGGCTTCACCCTGATCTCGCTGACCTTCTCGCTGATTGCGGTACTGATCCCGCTGCTTTTCATGGCCGATGTGGTCGGCCGCCTGTTCCGCGAGTTCGCCATTACCCTGGCGGTGGCCATCCTGATTTCCCTGGTGGTATCGCTGACCCTCACGCCGATGATGTGCGCGCGCCTGCTCAAGCGCGAGCCCAAGGAAGAGGAACAGGGCCGGTTCTACCGCGCCAGTGGCGCCTGGATCGACTGGCTGATCAGGCACTACGGCAGCGCCCTGCAGTGGGTACTCAAGCGCCAGCCGCTGACGCTGCTGGTGGCCGTGGCCAGCCTGGCGCTCACCGTATTCCTGTACATGGTGGTGCCCAAGGGCTTCTTCCCGGTGCAGGACACCGGGGTGATCCAGGGCATTTCCGAAGCGCCGCAGTCCACCTCGTTCGCCGCCATGAGCGAACGCCAGCAGGCCCTGAGCAAGGTGATCCTGCAGGACCCGGCGGTGCAGAGCCTGTCGTCCTACATCGGTGTCGATGGCGACAACGCCACGCTCAACAGCGGCCGCCTGCTGATCAACCTCAAGCCCCATGGCGAGCGTGATGTCACTGCCAGCGAGGTGATCAACCGCCTGCAGCCGCAAGTCGACCGGTTGGTGGGCATCCGCCTGTTCATGCAGCCGGTGCAAGACCTGAGCATCGAAGACCGGGTCAGCCGTACCCAGTATCAGTTCAGCCTGTCGTCGCCGGACGCCGACCTGCTGGCGCAGTGGAGCGGCAAGCTGGTGCAGGCGCTGCAGCAGCGCCCGGAACTGGCCGACGTGGCCAGCGACCTGCAGGACAAGGGCCTGCAGGTGTACCTGGTGATCGACCGCGACATGGCCAGCCGCCTGGGCATCAGCGTGTCGCAGATCACCAACGCCCTGTACGACGCCTTCGGCCAGCGCCAGATCTCGACCATCTACACCCAGGCCAGCCAGTACCGCGTGGTGTTGCAGTCGCAGGATGCGGCGGTGATCGGCCCGCAGGCGCTGGAGTCGATCCACGTCAAGGCCACCGATGGCGGCCAGGTGCGCCTGTCGGCGTTGGCGCGCATTGAGCAGCGCCAGGCCCAGCTGGCCATTTCCCACATCGGCCAGTTCCCGGCGGTGACCCTGTCGTTCAACCTGGCCCACGGCGCTTCGCTGGGCGAGGCGGTGCAGGTGATCGAGCAGGTGCAAAAGGACATCGGCATGCCGCTGGGCGTGCAAACCCGCTTCCAAGGTGCGGCGGAAGCCTTCCAGGCATCGCTGTCGAGCACCTTGCTGTTGATCCTGGCGGCGGTGGTGACCATGTACATCGTGCTGGGCGTGCTGTACGAGAGCTACATCCACCCGGTGACCATTCTATCGACCCTGCCGTCGGCGGCGGTCGGCGCCTTGCTGGCCTTGCTCATCAGCGGCAACGACCTGGGCATGATCGCCATCATCGGCATCATCCTGCTGATCGGCATCGTCAAGAAGAACGCGATCATGATGATCGACTTCGCCCTCGAGGCCGAGCGCCAGCAGGGCATGAGCCCGCGCGATGCCATCTACCAGGCGGCGCTGCTGCGCTTCCGGCCGATCCTGATGACCACTCTGGCCGCGCTGTTCGGCGCCGTGCCGCTGATGCTCGCCACCGGTTCCGGCGCCGAGCTGCGCCAGCCGCTGGGCCTGGTGATGGTCGGCGGGTTGCTGGTCAGCCAGGTGCTGACGCTGTTCACCACCCCGGTCATCTACCTGTACTTCGACCGCCTGGCCCGCCGCTGGCGCCCGGCCACTGACGTGAAGCAGGCCGAGGCATGAACCTGTCCGGTCCTTTCATCCGTCGCCCGGTGGCGACCATGCTGTTGAGCCTGGCGATCATGCTGCTGGGCGGGGTCAGCTTCGGCCTGCTGCCGGTGGCGCCGCTGCCACAGATGGACTTCCCGGTGATCGTGGTGTCGGCCAACCTGTCCGGCGCCAGCCCGGAAGTGATGGCCTCCACCGTGGCCACGCCGCTGGAGCGCAAGCTGGGCAGCATTGCCGGGGTGACCACCCTGACCAGCAGCTCCAACCAGGGCTCCACACGGGTGATCATCGGCTTCGAGATGGGCCGCGACATCGACGGTGCGGCGCGCGAGGTGCAGGCGGCGATCAACGCCACCCGCAACCTGCTGCCCAGCGGTATGCGCAGCATGCCCACCTACAAGAAGATCAACCCGTCGCAGGCACCGATCATGGTGCTGTCGCTGACCTCGGACGTGCTGCAGAAGGGCCAGCTGTACGACCTGGCCGACACCATCCTGTCGCAGAGCCTGGCCCAGGTGCCCGGGGTAGGGGAGGTGCAGATCGGCGGCAGTTCGTTGCCGGCGGTGCGCATTGCCGTGGAGCCGCAATTGCTCAACCAGTACGGCCTGTCACTGGATGAAGTGCGCACTGCGGTGTCCAACGCCAACCAGCGCCGGCCGATGGGCTTTGTCGAGGACGCCGAGCGCAACTGGCAGGTGCGCGCCAATGACCAGCTGGAAAGCGCCAAGGACTACGAGCCCGTGGTGATCCGCCAGCAGAACGGCACCATCCTGCGCCTGTCCGACGTGGCGACCATCACCGACGGTGTCGAGAACCGCTACAACAGCGGCTTCTTCAATGACCAGAGCGCGGTGCTGCTGGTGGTCAACCGCCAGACCGGCGCCAACATCATCGAAACGGTCGACCAGATCAAGGCGCAGTTGCCGGCCCTGCAGTCGCTGCTGCCGGCCAGCGTGCAACTGAACGTGGCCATGGACCGCTCGCCAGTGATCAAGGCAACCCTCAAGGAAGCCGAGCACACCCTGCTGATCGCCGTGGTGCTGGTGATCCTGGTGGTCTACCTGTTCCTCGGCAGCCTGCGGGCCTCGCTGATCCCCAGCCTGGCGGTGCCGGTGTCACTGGTGGGCACCTTCGCGGTCATGTACCTGTGCGGGTTCTCGCTCAACAACCTGTCGCTGATGGCGCTGATCCTCGCCACCGGCCTGGTGGTGGACGACGCCATCGTGGTACTGGAGAACATCTCCCGGCACATCGAGGACGGCCAGCCGCCGATGAAGGCGGCCTTCCTGGGAGCCAAGGAAGTGGGTTTCACCTTGCTGTCGATGAACGTGTCGCTGGTGGCGGTATTCGTCTCCATCCTGTTCATGGGTGGCATCGTGCGCAACCTGTTCCAGGAGTTCTCCATCACCCTGGCGGCGGCGATCATCGTGTCGCTGGTGGTGTCGCTGACCCTCACGCCGATGCTGTGCGCCCGCTGGCTCAAGCCGCACCAGGCCGAGCAGAACCGCCTGCAGCGCTGGAGCGACCAGTTGCACCAGCGCATGGTCGATGCCTATGACCGCAGCCTGGGCTGGGCCTTGCGCCACAAGCGCCTGACGCTGATCAGCCTGCTGGCCACCATCGGCATCAACATCGCCCTGTACGTGGTGGTGCCCAAGACGCTGATGCCGCAGCAGGACACCGGCCAACTGATGGGCTTCATCCGTGGCGACGACGGCCTGTCGTTCAGCGTGATGCAACCGAAAATGGAGATCTATCGCCGCGCATTGCTGGCCGACCCGGCAGTGCAGAGCGTTGCCGGCTTCATCGGGGGCAACAGCGGGACCAACAATGCCTTTGTGCTGGTGCGCCTGAAACCGATCAGCGAGCGCAAGCTCGACGCCCAGAAGGTGATCGAACGCCTGCGCAAGGAAATGCCCAAGGTACCCGGCGGGCGCCTGTTCCTGATGGCCGACCAGGACCTGCAACTGGGCGGCGGGGGCCGCGACCAGACCTCCTCGCAGTACCTTTACTCCCTGCAGAGCGGTGACCTGACGGCCCTGCGCGAATGGTTCCCGAAAGTGGTGGCGGCGCTGCGCGCACTGCCGCAGCTGACTGCCATCGACGCCCGCGACGGTGCCGGCACCCAGCAGGTGACCCTGGTGGTCGACCGCGACCAGGCCAAGCGCCTGGGCATCGACATGGACATGGTCACCACGGTGCTGAACAACGCCTACAGCCAGCGCCAGATCTCCACCATCTACGACAGCCTCAACCAGTACCAGGTAGTGCTGGAGATCAACCCGAAGTACGCCTGGGACCCGAGCACCCTCGAGCAGGTGCAGGTGATTACCGCCGACGGTGCCCGCGTACCGTTGTCGACCATTGCCCACTACGAGAACAGCCTGGCCAACGACCGGGTCAGCCACGAAGGCCAGTTCGCCGCCGAAAGCATCGCCTTCGACGTCGCCGAAGGCTACAGCCCCGACCAGGCCATGGCGGCGCTGGAGCGTGCGGTGGCCAAGCTGGGCTTGCCCGAGGAAGTGATCGCCAAGCTTGGTGGTACCGCCGATGCCTTCGCCAAGACCCAGGAAGGCCAGCCGCTGATGATCCTTGGCGCGCTGGTGATGGTCTACCTGGTGCTGGGCATCCTCTACGAAAGCTACATTCACCCGCTGACCATCCTCTCGACACTGCCCTCGGCCGGCGTCGGTGCCTTGCTGGCGCTGTACGTCACCGGCGGCGAGTTCAGCCTGATCTCGCTGCTGGGGCTGTTCCTGCTGATCGGCGTGGTGAAGAAGAACGCCATCCTGATGATCGACCTGGCCTTGCAGCTGGAGCGCCACCAGGGCCTGACACCGGAAGAGTCGATCCGCCGGGCCTGCCTGCTGCGCCTGCGGCCAATCCTGATGACTACCCTGGCGGCCATCCTCGGTGCCTTGCCGCTGCTGCTGAGCAGCGCCGAAGGCGCGGAAATGCGCCAGCCACTGGGCCTGACCATCATTGGCGGCCTGGTGTTCAGCCAGATCCTCACTCTTTACACGACACCGGTGGTCTACCTGTACCTGGACCGCCTGCGTCACCGTTTCAACCGTTGGCGTGGCGTGCGCACCGACGCCGCCCTGGAAACCCCGCTATGACTTTTGCCCAGACCCCACTTCACCGCGCCCTGCAGACGCTGACCCGTGGGCGTGGCTCGCGCCTGCTCGGCGCCGGGTTGTGCGTCGCCTTGCTCAGCGCCTGCACCCTGAGCCCGGACTACCACCGCCCGGAGCTGAGCAGCACGGCGCAGTTCAAGCATGCCGAAGGCTGGACCCAGGCCACGCCGTCCGATGCCATCGCCCGCGGCGCCTGGTGGGAAATCTACGGCGATGCCGGGCTCAATGCGCTGGTCGAAGAGCTCAACCGCAGCAACCAGACCGTGGCGCAATCGGAGGCCCAGTACCGCCAGGCCCAGGCGCTGGTGCGCAGCAGCCGGGCGTCACTGTTCCCCAGCCTGGACCTGAGCGTCGGCAAGAACCGCTCGGCCCAGGGCACCGGCAGCTCCAGCTCGAGCCTGTCCAACAACAGCAGCGGCATTCGCAACACCTACAACGCCCAGCTCGGCGTCAGCTGGGAAATCGACCTGTGGGGCAAGCTGCGCGAAACCCTCAATGCCAACGAAGCCAGTGCCGAAGCCAGCCTGGCCGACCTGGCCTCGATCCGCCTCAGCCAGCAGTCGGAACTGGTGCAGAACTACCTGCAGTTGCGGGTGATCGACGAGCAGAAGCGCCTGCTGGAAGCCACCGTGGCAGCTTATGAACGGTCCTTGCGGATGAACGAAAACCAGTACCGCGCCGGCGTCGCCGGCCCGGATGCGGTGGCCCAGGCGCGCACCCAGCTAAAGAGCACCCAGGCCGACCTGATCGACCTGATCTGGCAGCGCGCGCAGTTCGAGAACGCCATTGCCGTGTTGTTGGGCAAGGTCCCGGCGGACTTCGCCCTGGCCGACAGCAAGGCCATTCCGGCGCTGCCGCAAATTCCGGTGGCCTTGCCTTCGCAGTTGCTGGAGCGACGCCCGGACATCGCTGCGGCCGAGCGCAACGTGATGGCTGCCAACGCTAATATCGGCGTGTCGCGGGCGGCGTACTTCCCGGACCTGAGCCTTAGCATGAGTGGCGGTTACTCCAGCAGCAGCTTCAGCAACTGGATCGAACTGCCCAACCGCTACTGGTCCGTAGGCCCGCAGCTGGCGCTGACCTTGTTCGACGCCGGCAAGCGCAGTGCCGAGGTGGACCGCACGGTGGCGGTATATGACCAGACCGTGGCGCAGTACCGCCAGACCGTGCTCGACGGCTTCAAGGAAGTGGAAAACCTGCTGGTGCAGTTGAAGGTGTATGGCGATGAGGCGGTGGTGCGCCAGGAGGCACTGGATGCCGCTCGCGAGTCGCTGCGCCTGACCGAGAACCAGTACCGCGCCGGGCTGATCGGCTACCTGGATGTGGTCAACGTGCAGACCACGGCGCTGAGCAACGAGCGCAGTGTGTTGAACCTGCTGCAGGGGCGGCTGGTGGCAAGCGTGCAGCTGGTTGCCGCGCTGGGTGGTGGTTGGGATGCGGAACAGGCGTTTGCCGAGCAGGATTGATTGGGCCTTTAGTACAGCGAATTGCTGTACCGGCCTCATCGCCGGCAAGCCGGCTCCCACAGGTACTGTGCAAGCCCTGAGGTCGATGCGGTCGAGGTGGGAGCCGGCTTGCCGGCGATGGGCTGCGCAGCAGCCCCATGCGGGCTTTGGATCCATTCCCATTCGCAAAAACCCCGTGCGTTTCGCCTAAGCTTGAGTACAATCGTCAGCTTTTTCCGGGCCTCCCGTCCCGTCGCTGGAACTCCCAATGCTGACCGGTAGCTACTCCTCTTCGCTGGTGTTGATTTCGCTGTGCGTGGCGATCCTGGCGTCCTATACCGCCCTTGACCTGACCGGCCGCATCGCCACGGCCAAAGGTCGGGCTGCCTGCCTGTGGATGGGGGGTGGCGCGCTGGCCATGGGCATCGGCGTGTGGTCGATGCACTTCATCGGCATGCTCGCCTTCAGCCTGCCCATCGACCTCGGCTACGACCTGGCCCTGACCGCGTTCTCGCTGCTGATTGCCGTGTTGTCCTCGGGCTTTGCCTTGTGGCTGGTCAGCCAGCCGAGCCTGCCGTGGCAGCAGCTGGCGTTTGGCGCGCTGATCATGGGCGCCGGCATCGCCTGCATGCACTACACCGGCATGGCCGCGCTGCGCATGCTGCCGGGCATCGACTATGACCCGGCGCTGTTCGGGGCCTCGCTGCTGATTGCCGTGGGCGCCTCGGCAGCGGCGTTGTGGATCGCCTTCCGTCTGCGCGCGCACACCCCTTATGTACGGCAGATTCGCGGCCTGGCGGCGGTGGTGATGGGCTTTGCCATCGTCGGCATGCACTACACCGGCATGGCCGCGGCGAATTTCCCCGAAGGCAGCTTCTGCGGTGCGCTGGCCGGGGGAGGCCTGCAAGGCGATGGCCTGATGTACCTGGTGCTGATCACCACCCTGGCGGTACTGGCGGTGGCCTTGCTCACCTCGGTGCTGGACGCCCGCCTGGAGGCACGCACCGCCGAGCTGGCCCGCTCGCTGACCCTGGCCAACCAGGAACTGACCCAACTGGCCCTGCACGACACCCTCACCGACCTGCCCAACCGTACTTTGCTGGCCGACCGCATCGAGCAGGCCATCGCCAAGGTAGCGGAGCAGGGCGGCTGCTTTGCCCTGATGTTCATCGACCTGGACGGTTTCAAGCCCGTCAACGATGCCTTCGGCCACCACGTCGGCGACTTGCTGCTCAAGGCGGTGGCGACACGCCTGCGCGGGCACCTGCACAGCCAGGACACGTTGGCGCGCATCGGCGGCGACGAATTCGTGCTGCTGGTGCAGCTGCGCGAGCCGAACGATGCCATGGATGTGGCGGTCAAGCAGGTCAACCTGGTATCACGGCCGTTCCGCGTGGCCGAGCATGACCTGCAGCTGACGGCGAGCCTGGGCATCGTCCTGTACCCGGGCAATGGCCAGGACCAGCACGAGCTGTTGCGCAATGCCGACGCCGCCATGTACCACGCCAAGAGCGCCGGCAAGAATGGCTACAGCTTCTTCGACGTGTCGATGAACAGCAACGCCCGCCAGCAATTGCAGCTACTGCAGGACCTGCGCCAGGCCCTGGAGCAGCGTCAGTTCCGCCTGCACTACCAGCCCAAGTTCGATGCCCAGAATTGCCAGCCGATCGGTGCCGAGGCCTTGCTGCGCTGGGAGCACCCGCAGCAGGGCCTGTTGCTGCCCGACCGTTTCATCGGCCTGGCGGAAAAGACCGGCCTGATCATTCCCATTGGCGAATGGGTGCTCAACGAGGCCTGCCGGCAGATGCGCCAGTGGCTGGACCGGGGGCACCACGGCTGGCGCATGGCGGTGAACCTGTCTGCCATCCAGTTCTGCCATGCCGGGCTGGTCGAGAGCGTGGCCCGGGCCCTGCAGCAGAACAGCCTGCCGGCCAACTGCCTGACCCTGGAAATTACCGAAACCACCGCCATGCACGACGCCGATGCCAGCCTGACGGTGCTGCAGCGGCTGTCCGACATGGGCGTGGACCTGTCCATCGATGACTTTGGCACCGGCTATTCCAGCCTGATGTACCTCAAGCGCCTGCCGGCCAACGAGCTGAAGATCGACCGCGGTTTCGTGCGCGACCTGGAGCAGGACAGCGACGATGCGGCGATCGTTTCGGCAATCGTGGCGCTGGGCCAGGCGCTGGGCCTGCGCATCGTCGCCGAAGGGGTGGAGACGGACAGGCAGCAGGACTTCCTGACCCGCCTGGGCTGCGATTCGCTGCAAGGCTACCTGCTGGGCCAGCCGGTGCCGGCCGAGCAGTTCATGGGCAAGTTGCAGGCCATGCGCCAGGAAAGTACCGCAGCGGGCTAGACCGCGTCGCGCAAGGTGAAGGCGGGCATGAAGGTATCCATCTCCGCCTCGACGGCCTCGATGATGCGCTCTACATCGGCGGCGGCCATGATCGCCGAGCAGGGGATGCCGGCAATCGCCAGCAGGGTTTCGCCGGTGGCGCGGTCGAACAGCCGCGCGACCATGCTGCGCGGCGCATCCATGCTGGCTTCGAAGCCCAGCGGGTGGAAATGCCAGCGCATCACCTGGCAGGCGTTGGGGAACGTCATCTTGTTCATGCCAGCCTCCTTGTCCGTACCTGGACGTGGTGAGCGGGTGGCCACATCGATGCGGCCGCCGGGAAAGTAACCATAGCACCTGCCACGGAGTATTCTCGGCTGCAAATACGACAAATGTGCTAATGCATGACAGCGGTCACATCCTTGTCATGGAGGGCATTTGGCGCAGGGCCGCAAGGCAAACGTTTTCCCGGCATGTTGTCGGAAGATAACCCGTCAGGTTCTGCCACTTTGATCGACACTCCCGCACGATGTTTTCGGACGAGCGGCATTGCCACTTAGCCCACGGGAGGAGGACGAGGTGAATAACCGGGCGAGTAGTTTGCCACCGCACGGGTAGTATCCATGGGATTCCTGATAGCTCCCGTCGTCATCCAGGTAAAGGCCGTTTCCCCGGTTGAGGATGCTGTCATCGCGAGCGCCATGACCATGAGAATCCCTTCAAAAGGGTGGATTTGTTGAGTGTTTATAGCTTGGCGACCGATATTCCGTGCTTGCAACACGGCGTGATCCATCACTTGCACAAGTTGTGCAAGATTCATTTCCTGACCTTGGTGCGGCTGTGGGGCCTCGCGATTATCTTGTGGCACTCTTTGGGGGCGATCCTGCGGACGTTGT
This sequence comes from Pseudomonas sp. B8(2017), assembly GCF_002113575.1. Taxonomy (NCBI): domain Bacteria; kingdom Pseudomonadati; phylum Pseudomonadota; class Gammaproteobacteria; order Pseudomonadales; family Pseudomonadaceae; genus Pseudomonas; species Pseudomonas sp. B8(2017). The sequence continues at coordinate 85,896 of NZ_NEIO01000004.1, forward strand.
CCTTGTTGGCGTCGTCGCTCGGCCCTTTGTTGAACCCTGCGAGGGCGTTGGCCATAAAAACCTTGGGATGCGCGGAAGCGATCTTGCGACACGCTATCTGTTCGAGTCTTTGCCACTGGTGGACGTGGCATTCTGAAACGGCCTGTCGGGTCTGTGAAATTTATAGGGTCATTTTGGCAATAGGCGTAACAGTTTATGCCGCCGTCATGAAAGGGAGAAAAACTGTCTGGTTGGTAAAAGCACATAAGGGAAGGGCTATAAGCCCTGTGGCCATTTCCCAGCAAATAGCTCTCGGAAACAGGGTCATAGATAAGCCCGGTAAAACCTAACATGTCTTCAAATGTACCTGGCTTACTGACCCCATAAGGTGAATACATCTGGCGGGAGGGGGTTGCAGCCGTCCCCAGGATACTATTTGCGACATCAGCTTGAATGAGCAAAGTTTTCGATCTAGCTGATTTCATGACTGAACCCTTTGATCCTGATGGCACCAAGAATCTGCTGATGGATCACAGGCTGCAACTAACAGATTTGATAGCTGGATCAGCCGAGCAACCCCGCAGCGATGTTGATGGTGAACCCCAGGATCGCCGTATTGAATACGAACCCCACTAGCGAATGCGCCAGCACCACCCGCCGCAAGTCCCGCCCGGCGACGCCCACATCGGAGGTTTGCACGGCCATGCTGATGGTGAACGAAAAGTAGTGAAAGTCCCAGTAATCGGGGTTGCGTTCGCCATCGGTGAAGCGCAGCGGCGGTTCGTGGTTTTGTCCGGTATAGAACAGCCGGGCGTAGTGCAGGCTGAAAATGCAGCCGATCAGCAGCCAGGAGCCAGCCACGGTCAGGCCGGTATAGAGGTAGTGCAGGGCCAGCGCCGCGCCTTGCAGGCCACGGCTGGATACCAGTTGCAAGGTGACGGCGGCGAGGCTGGCGATGGCGGCGATGCACACGGTAAGCAGGACCAGGCCGGCGTTTTCGTCTTCGACACGGGCGATCTTGCGCACCTTTTCCGCATTGGCGCTCCAGCTCAGGTAGAGCACCAGCAGCAGGTATAGCCACACGCCAAGGTTCCAGCCGGCGAGGATGTGCTGAACGCTGTCGCCGGCAGGGATCAGCCAGGCGCCGAGCAGGCCGACCACAGTGGCGATGCTCAGGCGCGGGTGGGTGTGGGTCAGGCGGTGGAAAGCCATGGGGCCTCGTTTTCGGGGGTATGGGTACCACTCTAGACGGTCATTACAGAGACGAGGGACATGCTCGGGTCCATTGTGGGAGCGGGCGAGCCCGCGAAGCAGCCACCGCGGTGGCTGGCAAGTACCCTGTGGGAGCGGCTTTAGCCGCGAACACCGGCGCAGCCGGTGCCATGCACCGCGTTGGATTCTTCGCGGCTAAAGCCGCTCCCACAGGGTATGCGGTGTGCTCACTGATTCTTTGCTGCCGCCCATCGCGCGGCATTGCAACTCTCAGTAAACTGCACGCTCCAACACCAACATCCGTTGAACTCGAGGTTTCTGCATGACGCTCAGTCCTTTGGCAGGCAAGCCGGCTCCGGCCAGCGTGCTGGTCGATATTCCCCGACTGCTCACCGCCTACTACACCGGCCGCCCCGACGCTGCCGTGGCGGCCCAGCGGGTGGCCTTCGGCACCTCGGGGCACCGTGGCACTTCGCTTGAATTGAGCTTCAACGAGTACCACGTCCTGGCCATTACCCAGGCCATCTGCCTGTATCGCCAGGAGAGGGGCATCGATGGCCCGCTGTTCATCGGCGCCGACACCCATGCACTGTCGGCACCGGCTACCGCCAGCGCCCTGGAAGTGCTGGCGGCCAATGGCGTGCAGGTAATGCTGTCCAAGGACGACGAATACACGCCGACGCCGGCTGTTTCCCATGCCATCCTCTGCCACAACCGTGGCCGCCAGCAGGGCCTGGCCGACGGCATCGTCATCACCCCGTCGCACAACCCGCCGCAGAGTGGTGGCTTCAAGTACAACCCGCCCAATGGCGGCCCGGCCGACAGCGATGTGACCAAGTGGATCGAGGCCAAGGCCAACGAACTGCTTGCCGCTGACCTGGCGGGCGTCAAGCGCATGGACCATGCCCAGGCGCTGCAGGCATCCACCACCCAGCGCCACGACTACGTGAGCAACTACGTGGCCGACCTGGAAAACGTCATCGACTTCGACGTCATCCGCAGCGCCAAGCTGCGCCTGGGCGTCGACCCGCTGGGCGGGGCAGGGGTGCGCTACTGGTCGGCGATTGCCGAGCATTACCAGCTGGACCTGGAAGTGGTGAACACCGAGGTCGACCCGACCTTCCGCTTCATGACCGTCGACTGGGACGGCCAGATACGCATGGACCCATCCTCGCCCTATGCCATGCAGGGCCTGATCGGCCTGCGCGAACGCTTCGACGTAGCCTTCGCCTGCGACCCCGACCACGACCGCCATGGCATCGTCACCCCCGATGGCCTGCTGCAGCCGAACAACTACCTGGCCGTGGCCATCGACTACCTGTACCGCCACCGCCCGCAATGGCGCAGCGATGCCGCCGTCGGCAAGACAGTGGTCTCCAGCGGCCTGATCGACCGCGTCACCCAGCGCCTGGGCCGTGAGCTGTACGAAGTGCCGGTGGGCTTCAAGTTCTTCGCCCAGGGCCTGTTCGACGGCACGCTGGGCTTTGGTGGCGAGGAAAGCGCGGGGGCTTCGTTCCTGCGCCGCGATGGCTCGGTCTGGGCCACCGACAAGGACGGGCTGATCCCGGCCTTGCTGGCTGCCGAGATGACTGCCCGCACCGGGCGCAACCCGAGCCAGGCCTACGCCGACCTGACCGAGGCGCTGGGCAAACCGTTCGCCACCCGTGTCGAAGCCAAGGCCGATGCCCGGCAAAAGGCTTTGCTGAGCAAGCTGGCGCCGGAGCAGGTGAAGTCGACCGAGCTGGCGGGTGAGCCGATCGTGCAGATCCTCAGCCATGCACCGGGCAACGGCCAGGCGATTGGCGGGCTGAAGGTGATGACTGCCAATGGCTGGTTCGCCGCGCGCCCTTCGGGCACCGAGGATATCTACAAGATCTACGCCGAAAGCTTCATCGACGAGGCGCACCTGCAGCGCCTGGTGCAGGAAGCGCAGGTGCTGGTGGATGCGGCGATTGCCTGACAGGTAACAAACCGCTTGGTTCTGCGGCATGGTGTAAATTAGAATTAATCTTATTTACGCCACCGCAGGGCCTTCCCCATGATCGACGCCGCGCCGCCACCGGAGCATAGCCTGCCTGCCCTGTACCGGGAACACCGCGGCTGGCTGGAAACCTGGCTGCGTCGGCGCATGGGCAATGCCTGGGATGCCGCCGACCTCAGCCAGGATACCTTCCTGCGTATCCTGGCCAGCGCCCAGCCGCTGGCAGATATTCGCGAACCGCGTGCCTACCTGCTGACCGTGGGCAAGCGCCTGCTGAGCAACTTCCACCAGCGGCGCAGCCTGGAACAAGCCTACCTCGATGCACTGGCGCAGTTGCCCGAGCAGCATGTGCCCTCGCCAGAGCAGCGTTGGCTGCTGCTGGAAACCCTGCAAGCCCTCGACGAGTTGCTCGACGGCCTCAAGGCGCCGGTACGCAAGGCCTTTCTCTGGAGCCAGCTGGAGGGCCTGGGCTATGCCGAGATCGGCAAGCGCCTGGGCGTTTGCGAGCGCTCGGTCAAACGCTACATGGCGCAGGCCTACGAGCATTGCCTGCTGGCCGAACTGTAATGACCAGCCATTCCCCCGAAACCCGCGAGGCACTGCAGGCCGCTGCGCGCTGGCTGGCGCTGGTGGACTCTGGCGCTGCCAGCGAGGGTGACCTGCAGCGCCTGGAACAATGGCGCACCAGCAGCACCTTGCACGAACACGCCTGGCAAAAGGCACTGCTGTTGCGCCAGCGCTTTTCCGCGCTACCCGGCGCATTGGCCATGGCCACCCTGGACCGCCCGGATAGCGGCCGCCGGGCGCTGCTCAAGCAGGCCCTGGGCGTGGCGGCATTGTTGCCGGCGGCCTGGCTGGCAAGCCGCGAACTGCCGCTGGAGGCCTGGACCGCCGACATGCACACCGCGGTCGGGGAACGCCGGCAAGTGCTGCTGAGCGATGGCACTTTCGTGCAGTTGAACACCGACAGTGCGGTGGATATCGACCTGGGCGCGCGTCGCCTGACATTGCTGCGTGGCGAAGTGGCAGTCAGGTTGCCCGGCAATCTGAGCCTGACGTTGCAGGTGCCCTATGGCCAGGTCGCGCTGGATGCCGGCGAGGTGTGCCTGCGCCTGGTCGATCAGGCTTGCCGGGTATCGGTGCTCAAGGGCACGGCCAACCTGCAGCCGCGGCAAGGCCCGGCACTGTTGCTGCAGGCCGGGCAGCAGGCCAGCCTGCAAGTGGCCGGGGTTGGCCCTGTCACCGGCCTGGACGCCTGGCCGCTGGGCTGGCGCGAAGGCGTGCTGCGCCTGGAGGACCGCCCCTTGGGTGAACTGCTGCACGAGCTGCGCAGGTACCGCCCCGGCGTGCTGCGCTGGGCGCCCGAACTGGAGGCCCTGCGCGTGACCGGTACGTTCCGCCTCGACGACACCGACCGGGTGCTGGCCTTGCTCGCCGCCAGCCTGCCGTTGCAGGTGCACACGCGCACGCGTTACTGGGTGAGCCTGGCCGCGCAAGAAAATCGCGCATGAGGCTGTCCCCTTTTTTCCGCTCACCGGTCATTACCGGTAGGAGCAAATAAAGGGGAGCCTTGTTCAATGCCTGTTGTCATGTCCTGCCGCCTGCGCCCACTGGCGCGTGCGGCACATCCGTTGTTCGCCATGAGCCTGTTGTTGTGTGCACCGGCCTGGGCCGATGAACCCGCCCGGCGCAGCTATCAGGTGCCGGCCGCCAGCCTGGGTGCGGCACTTACCCAGTTTGCCGACCAGGCCGGGGTCAGCCTGTCGCTGGACCCGGCGCTGGTCAACGGCCGGCAGAGCAATGGCCTGTCCGGCAGCTACAGTGTCGACGAAGGCTTCACCCAGCTGCTGCGCGGCAGCGGCCTGCAGTTGCTGCCGGTGGGCGAGGGCGCGTTCACGTTGATGCCGGCCCCCCAGGCGAATGGTGCGCTGGAAATCGCCCCGACCAGCATCGTCGGCGGCCTGGCCGCAGGCAACGAAACGCAACCATACGCCGGTGGCCAGGTAGCACGTCAGGGTTCACAGGGCCTGCTCGGCACGCGCGACTTCATGGAAACCCCGTTCAGCATCACCAGCTACACCAGCGAACTGGTGAAGAACCAGCAGGCGCGAACCTTGGGCGAACTGATCGCCAGCGACCCATCGGTGCGTGCCACCAACCCGGCGGGTGGGCGCTTCGAGCAGTTCACCATTCGCGGCTTCAGCCTGTTCAACAGCGATGTGGCCTACAACGGCCTGTACGGCATCCTGCCGACCTACTCGATCGACATGGAGATGGCCGACCGGGTCGACATCATCAAAGGCCCCAGTCAGCTGATCAACGGCATTTCACCCCGGGGCAGTGTCGGCGGCGGCATCAATGTGCAGCCCAAGCGGGCCGGCGACCAGCCGCTCACCGAGTTTACCGGCAGCTATGCTTCGGCGGGCCAGGCAGGCGGTGCGGTGGACGTTGGCCGGCGCTTTGGCGAAGGCCAGCAGTTCGGCGTGCGTTTCAATGGCGTGAAACAGGCGGGCGACACCGAATGGGACCACCAGCGTGTCGAGCGCGAAATGGCGGTGCTGGGCCTGGACTTTCGTGGCGAGCGCCTGCGGCTTTCGGCAGACCTCGGCCATACCGAGCGCGACACCGATGCACCGCAGGAGCGGGTGCTGATCGGTGCCAACGCCAAGGTGCCGGATGCCAACGACGTACGCCACAACTACGCCCAGGCCTGGAGCAAGGCGCGCACCAACGACACCTTCGGTGCGCTGCATGCCGAGTACGATATCAGCGAGTCGCTGCTGGCCTATGGCGCGGTCGGTGCGCGCAAGAGCAACCATGACTTCCTGCGCCACAACGTGTCCATCAGCAACGATGCCGGCGACTTCACCGTGCAGCCGCGCGACTTCACCCGGGATGAAACCGTGCGTACCGCCATGGCCGGCGTGCGCAACTGGTTCCATACCGGGCCGGTCAGCCACGAACTGAACCTGGCCGCCACCTACTTCTACATGGACTTCACCAACGGTGGCGCCCGCTACGCCTCGGCGCCCAGTAACCTCTACCACCCGGTGGCCACGCCGACACCGGGCACGCCAACCCGCATCGACCCTGAGGTGTACACGGAAAACCGCTTTTCCGGCGTGGCCCTGGCCGACACCCTGGGCTTCTTCGACGACCGCCTGCTGCTGACCCTGGGCGCGCGCTGGCAGCGGGTGCAGGTGGATGACTGGAGCGACGGTATCAAGGGGGATACCGCCTACGATGAAGAGAAGGTGTCGCCCTCGGGCGGCGTGCTGCTCAAGGTTACCGACCAGCTGTCGTTGTATGCCAACTACATGGAGGGCCTGAGCCAAGGCAAGATCGCGCCGTCGACATCGGTCAACGAGGACCAGATCTTCCCGCCGTTCACCAGCCGCCAGGTCGAGGTGGGGGCCAAGTACGACTTGGGCCAGGTCGCCTTCACCGCCAGTGCTTTCCGCATCCGCCAGCCCGCCTACGAAACCAACCCCACGTCGCGGGTGTTCGGCCCCAATGGCAAGCGTGACAACCGTGGTATCGAACTGAGCGTGTTCGGCGAGCCCGTGCAAGGCGTGCGCGTGCTGGGCGGGGTGATGTACATCGACAGCGAACTGACCGACACCATCGGTGGCGCCTACGATGGCAACCGCGCGCCGGCCACGCCCGAGTACAACGTCAACCTCGGCGCCGAATGGGACGTGCCTGGGGTGAACGGCCTGACCCTGACGGCGCGGGGCATCCACTCGAGCTCGCAGTACCTGGACCAGAACAACAGCAAGCAGATCGAGGGTTGGGAGCGTTACGACCTGGGGGCGCGTTATGCGTTCAAGGTGGAGGCCACCCAGGTTACCTTGCGCGCCAGTGTCGAGAACGTGCTGGACGACCGCTACTGGAGTTCGGCCGGGGCTTCGGATGACAGCGAGCCGGGGCTGACGCTGTCCACGCCGCGTACCTACCTGCTGTCGGCGACAGTGGGTTTCTAGCCCATTCTAAATGCTGGCGCATTCCCTGTAGGAGCGGCCTTGTGTCGCGAAAGGGCTGCAAAGCAGCCCCAGCAATTTCAACTGTTGCGCATCAATCCTGGGGCCGCGTTGCGGCCCTTTCGCGACACAAGGCCGCTCCTACAGGTTGGACCGATCGGTCAGACCGAATCAGGCACCACGGCGATCACATCGATCTCCATCAGCCACTCGGCCTGGGCCAACCCAGCCACCACCAGCCCGGTAGAAATCGGGAACACGCCCTTGAGCCACTTGCCTACCTCCTTGTACACCGGCTCGCGGAAGCGCGGGTCGGTGATGTAGGTGGTGGTCTTGACGATGTGCGACAGGTCCGAGCCGGCTTCTTCGAGCAGTTGCTTGACGTTCTTCATCGCCTGCTCGGCCTGCGCCCGTGGGTCACCCAGGCCCACCAGGTTGCCTTCGAAATCGGTGCCGACCTGGCCGCGCACGTAGATGGTGTTGCCGGCGCGTACCGCCTGGCACAGGTCGTTGTCCAGGGTCTGGTTGGGGTAGGTGACCTTGGTGTTGAACATGCGGATGCGGGTATGGGTAGGCATCAGTGGGCTCCGAGGGTGCTGACGTTGCTGATCTTGGGTTGTTGCTGCTCATCCGCTGCGCGTTGTTCGCGGTCGCGGTAGGCGGTATAGGTGCGTTGCGTGGCGATGTGGCCGGCGACGTGCTTGGCGTCGTGCCACACGCCCCAGATGAACGACGAGCCACGGCGCGACAGCCACGGCAGGCCAAGGAAGTACACACCCGGCTCGCGGGCCACGCCGCGTTGGTGCTGGGGTTTGCCGTTGGCGTCGAAGGTGTCTACCTGCAGCCAGCTGAAGTCGACACCGTAACCGGTAGCCCAGATGATGCTGGTCACGCCGGCCTTGGCCAGGTCCAGTTGCTGCAGCGGGTTGCGCATGCACTCCGGGTCGGCCAGGCGTTTGCGGGCTTCGGGCTCTTCCGGCAGGTCCAGGCCGTTGCGTTCGATGTAGGCATCGGCGGCATCCAGCAGGGCCAGGTAGTTTTCGTCGCCGCGGTTGATGTTCTCGACCAGGTTGTCCTGGAAGCGCGCCACGCCGTTCTCGAACGACTGGGTCAGGCCGACCAGGGTCATGCCCTGGTGGGCGAGGGCGCGGAAGTCCACGGTGTGGCCGCCACGGGCGCCACTGACGGCAATGGTCACGTGCTCGCGGCCAGGCTTGGCGATTTCCGCATCCCACTCACCCAGCACGCCCAGCCACCAGCAGAAGTCGCGGTTGCGGTAAGCGCGTGGTGGGCGATCGTGGGCGCCGACCGAGAGGTACACCTGGCGCCCGGCACGCATCAGTTCTTCGGCGATCTGCACGCCCGAGGAACCGGCGCCGACCACCAGCACAGCGCCTTCTGGCAACTGCTCGGGGTTGTAATAGGCAGCGGAATGGATCTGGTGCAGGTTGCTGTCTTTCGGCGCGATGGCCGGGATCACCGGCTTCTGGAACGGGCCGGTGGCGGCGACCACGCGGTTGGCGCGAATCACGCCTTCATTGGTTTCGATGGTAAAACCGGGGCGGTCGCTGTTGCGCAGCACTTTCTTCACTTCGATGCCGGTGCGTACGGGCAGGTTGTACTTGCGTACGTACTGCTCGAAGTAGTCGGCCACCTGGTCCTTGCCGGCGAAGGCGTCGGCGTCGAGGTTGAATTCCAGCCCCGGGAAGCGGTCGTGCCAGACCGGGCCGTTGGCCACCAGCGAGTCCCAGCGGCCGGTGCGCCAGGCCTCGGCGATACGCTTGCGCTCCAGCACCAGGTGCGGCACGCCAAGCTTGCTCAGGTGTTCGCTCATGGCCACGCCGGCCTGGCCGGCGCCGACGACGAGGGTGTCGATTTCGAGGTTGTTCAGTGTCATGTCCGAGCCCTTGTTCAGGCGGTTTTTGTCAGGTCGGTTTGGAGGACCGCCGTTGCCTGGGGCCAGACTAGGGATGCCGTGGAAATGGCGAAAATAGTATTTAGCTGGGGCTTGCCGATAAAACGGCGAAGGCCTTGATTCCTGCCGCCTGCAGCGGTTCCCGCAGCAGCTTTGCCGGGGTTTTTTCCGAACGTTTCGTGGTCATAGTTTTTTCCTCTGCAAACCCTCGGAAAAAGGTCGTTTCGCCGGCCGAAAGGTTCAACCCAGAATGCCGTGTATCGCACAGCACAACAGGAACCATGACATGACTTTTTCCATCATCGGTCGTTGCCAGGAAACCGGCCAGGTCGGTATCGCCATCAGCTCTTCGAGCATCGCCGTGGGCGCCCGCTGCCCGTGGGTGCGTGCCGGTGTGGGTGCGGTCGCCACCCAGAACATCACCTTGCCGGCGCTGGGCCCGCAGATTCTCGATGCCCTGGAACAGGGCCAGTTGCCGCCTGCCGCTGCGCTGGACCGGGTGCTGAGCGCCAATGGCTGGAGCGAGTACCGCCAGCTCACGGTGATCGACAGCCATGGCCAGGTGGCGCTGTTCACTGGCAAGGAAGCCCTGGGCACGCACTACGCCCTCGCCGGTGAGCAATGTGCGGCGGCAGGCAACCTGTTGGCCTCGACCCAGGTGATCGAGGCGATGGTGCAGGCCTTTGAACAAGCCGGCGGGCATCTGGCCGACCGCCTGCTGGCGGCCATGCACGCGGCGATGGCCGCAGGCGGCGAGGCGGGGCCTGTGCACTCGGCGGCGTTGAAGATTGCCGGCGAGCTGACCTGGCCGCTGGTGGACCTGCGCGTGGACTGGGCCGAAGCCGACCCGATCGGCGTGCTCGATGGCCTGTGGCAGGCGTATCGGCCGCAGATGCAGGACTACGTCACCCGCGCCCTCAACCCGACTGCCGCGCCAAGCTACGGGGTGCCGGGCGATGAGTGAATTTACCAGCCGCGCGCTGCTGGCCAGGCTGATCGGCTTTGCCACCGTCAGCCGGGATTCCAACCTCGAACTGATCAGCTTCATCCGCGACTACCTGGCCGAGCTGGGGGTGGAAAGCGAACTGTTCCATAACCCGGAAGGCACCAAGGCCAACCTGTTCTCCACCATCGGCCCCCGGGATGTTGGCGGCGTGGTGCTGTCCGGGCATACCGATGTGGTGCCGGTGGACGGCCAGGCCTGGACAGTCGAGCCGTTTGCCCTGAGTGAGCGCGCCGGGCGCCTGTATGGCCGCGGCACGGCCGACATGAAGGGTTTCATCGCTTCGGTGCTGGCGGCTGTACCGGCGTTTCTCGCCCAGCCGTTGCGCATGCCGGTGCACCTGGCGTTCTCCTACGACGAGGAAGTCGGCTGCCTGGGGGTGCGCTCGATGCTGGCCGCGCTCGAGCAGCGCCCGCACAAGCCACGGCTGTGCCTGATTGGCGAACCCACCGAACTCAAGCCGGTGCTGGGGCACAAGGGCAAGCTGGCGATGCGTTGCCAGGTGCATGGCGCGGCCTGCCACTCGGCGTACGCACCGTATGGGGTGAATGCCATCGAGTATGCGGCGAAGCTGATCGGCAAGCTGGGTGATATCGGTGATGCCCTGGCGTTGCCGGAGCATCACGACGAGCGCTTCGACCCACCGTTCTCCACTGTGCAGACCGGTGTGATCAAAGGGGGCAGGGCGCTGAACATCGTGCCGGCGGAATGCGAATTCGATTTCGAAGTGCGGGCCTTGCCGGGGTTCGAGGCGCAGGCAGTGGCCGACCAGTTGCAAACCTATGCCGAGGCCGAATTGCTGCCGCGCATGCGCAAGGTCAATGCCGCCAGCGCCATTCGCCTGCAGCCGTTGAGTGCGTATCCGGGGCTGGCCACGCCTGCGGATAGCGAGGCGGCTGGCCTGGTGGCGTTGCTCAGTGGTTCGGATGAGTTCGGTACGGTGGCGTTTGGTACCGAAGGAGGGCTGTTCGACCAGGCGGGCATCCCGACTGTGGTGTGTGGGCCTGGGAGCATGGACCAGGGGCACAAGCCGGATGAGTTCGTCAGCGTCGAGCAGTTGCGGGGGTGTGATGCCATGTTGCTGAGGCTGGTGGATTACCTCAGGCAGGGTTGATTGCGCTGGCTTCTTCGCGGGCACGCCCGCTCCCACAGGATCTCGTCAGTCTCGAGGGCTGTGCAGTATCTGTGGGAGCGGGTTCACCCGCGAATGGGCCGCAGCGCGGCCCCGGGTATTCAGAAGGTAGCCTTGACCTGCAGGCCAACCACCAGCGCGTTGTCGATGTCCTTCCCGGAGAACGCGCCCGGCTCGATGATGTACTGCACATCCGGGCGCAGGTTCAGCCACGGCGTGGCCTGGTAGCCATAGCTCAGCTCGATCAACTGCTCGGCGCTGTCGATATCGGGGAACTGCTGCCCGGCATCGAACGCGGCATCTTCCAGCACGTCGCGGCTACGCGGGTTGGGCACGGCACGGCCATAGCCCAACGCCACGGTATCCTTCGGGCGGCCTGCGAACGGCTTGTACAGCACCACGCCGGCGCCATACCACTTGGTGAACGGCGAGGCGGCCTTGCTCGACGCCGAGTACTGGCCGAAGGCATGCAGGCTGCGGCCCGGCAAGTCCTGGTCGTTCCACACGGCCTGGTCGACCAGCAGATAGTGGCCGCCGCGGCCGGACACTTCCTCGTCGCTGCCGATGCGCTTCACATCGGAGCTGTCGTAGTAGTAGCCCAGTTTGTACTCGCCAGGCAGCTCGCCCTGCAGCTTGTACACCAGCTCTACCGGTACCACGGTGCCGGTGGTGTGCTTGGGGCCCAGGTGCCAGGCGCGGCTGGAGTTGCCGTTGCTTTCCGGGTCGACGTTGAACGCCGCCACACGCAACTGCCAGGACGGCGACAGGTCGTACTTCACCCGCACGCCCAGGTGGGCATTGGGGTAATTGGTCCAGCCACTGCCGCCAGACATGTTAAGCGGGTGGCCGCAGAAGCCGGCGTTCATGAAGTTGCACAGGATGCCATTGTCCAGGCCGCCGAGGTCGTTGCCCATGGCCATGTAGCCGAGCTTGACGTTGAGTGCCGGGGTGAACAGGGTACGCTCGTAGCTCAGCTCGGTCAGGCGGGTGTACAGGCCGCCGAAGTTTTCCTGGATCGGCAGGCGGTTACCCACCAGGTCTTCCGAGGCGCTGTTGCCGCGGCGGTCGTTGATGGTCAGCTGGACCTTGCCGCCGTTGTCCAGGCCATACAGTTTCGACAGGTCGAACTGCACGCCCAGTTTCAGGTTTTGCGAGTAGCGCGCCGAGCGGTGCAGGCCACCGTGGGCGTTGTAGGCGGTTTCGCCGCTGTAGTCGCCGGTGAACTTGACGCCGTCTTCTTCCAGCTGGTGACGCAGGCCGCCCCAGTCACCGGTCAGGGTGCTGCGGGTCATCAGGTCGCCGTCGGCCAGGGCGGTGCTGCTGGCCAGGGCCAGCAGCAGGGTGGGGGTGATGCGAATTGCGGATGGCATTGCTGAATCTCAGGTTGTTTTTCAGGGCCTCATCGCCGGCAAGCCAGCTCCCACAGGTCTGCGCTGCCTTTGCAGGTGGCACGATCCTGTGGGAGCTGGCTTGCCGGCGATGAAGGCGACGCGGTCTTACGGCAAGGCGTAAGAAATCACGTAGTCGCCACGGTCAGTCGACTGGCGCGCGCCGCCAGCCGTGATCACCACGTACTGCTTGCCGGTCTTCGGCGAGACGTAGGTCATCGGGCCGCCCTGGCTGCCCACTGGCAGGCGAGCCTTCCAGATTTCGTTGCCGTTGCTGCTGTCGTAGGCGCGCAGGTAGAAGTCCTGGGTGCCGGCGATGAACACCAGGCCACCCTGGGTCGACAGGGTGCCGCCCAGGGTCGGCAGGCCGATCTTGATCGGCAGGTGCATGCGGATGCCGAGCGGGCCGGTGTCCTCGACGGTACCCACCGGCACCTGCCACGCCACCTGGCGGGTCTTCATGTCGATGGCGGTCAGGGTGCCGAATGGCGGCGCCTGGCACGGGATGCCGGCCACCGACAGGAAGCGGTTCTTGTTCACCGCATACGGGGTGCCCTTGAGCGGTACTGCGCCCATGCCGGTGTTCAGCGCTTCGCCACCGGAAGCGGCGCCGCCCTTGTTCTGCGACGGGATCATCTGGATCCACAGGCCCAGGCGCATGTCGTTGACGAAGATGAAACCATGTACCGGGTCGGTGGAAATGCTGCCCCAGTTCATGCCACCCAGCGAACCCGGGAAGCTCAGCGACAGGTCGGTGCCCGGCGCGGTGTACAGGCCGTCGTAGCGCATTTTCTTGAAGTCGATGCGGCACAGCAGCTGGTCGTACGGGGTTGCGCCCCACATGTCCGATTCGGTCAGGGTCTGCGCGCCGATCTGTGGCATGCCCACCGACTTCGGCTGGGTTGGCGAGTACGGCTCGTTGGGGATGTTGCTTGGCTTGACCGGTACTTCGTCGACCTGGGTCAGCGGCTTGCCGGTGGCGCGGTCGAGCACGTAGATCTGCCCGGCCTTGGTGCCGATTACCACTGCAGGCACCGACTGGCCGTCGTCCTTGGTGAAATCGATCAGGCTCGGCTGCATCGGCAGGTCGAAGTCCCACAGGTCGTTGTGCACGGTCTGGAACACCCACTTCTGGTTGCCGGTGGTGGCGTCCAGGGCCAGTACCGAAGCGCCATAGGTATGGTCCAGCTTGCTGCGTTCGACGCCGTAGATGTCGGTGGACGACGAGCCCATCGGCAGGAACACGGTATTCATCGCCGGGTCGTAGGACATCGGGGCCCAGCTGTTGGGGGTGCTGCGCACATAGGTGCTGTCGCCCTGCGGCGCCTGGCGATCTTCCGGGTTGCCGGGGTCGAAGGCCCAGCGCATTTCACCCGTGATCACGTCGAAACCACGGATCACGCCGCCTGGCATGTCGGTCTGGACGTTGTCGGCGACGCGGCCGCCGACCACCACGGTGGTACCAGCCATCAGTGGGGCCGAGGACAGCTGGTAGTAGGAGTCCGGCACATTGCCCAGGCCGGCCTTGAGGTCGACCTGGCCGTTGTTGCCGAAGCCCTGGCAGAACTCGCCGGTGTCGGCGTCGACGGCAATCAGGCGGCCATCGATGGTGTTGGTCAGCAGGCGACGCTGGCAGTTGGCACCGGCCGGTACGCTGGCCGCGGTGATTGGCGAGCTGTTCGGCTGGGTCGGCTGGGCGATGGTGGCAGTGGCGTCGAAGTAGGCCATGCCACGGCAACGCTGCCAGACCTTGGACTGGGCGTTGATCGCGTTCTTCCACAGCTCTTTGCCGGTGTCGGCATCGAGGGCGATCAGGTTGTTGTGCGGGGTGCAGATGAACACCTTGTTGCCGACCTGCAGCGGGGTCAGCTGGTCTTCGGCACCGTTGCCGTCGCTGAGCGCCACGTCACCGGTGTGGTAGGTCCAGGCCACTTTCAGCTTGTTGACGTTGTCGCGGTTGATCTGGTCCAGCGCGGCGAAGCGGCTGCCACCTTCGGTGTTGCCGTAGTGGGCCCAGTCCTTCTGCGCCTTGTCGGCCTCGACCGGGGTCATGCCCGGGCCTTTGCCGGTGGGGGCGACGCTTGGGTGGGCGACGAACATGTTGCCGGCGGCGATCACCAGCAGCACGGCCATCACCCCGGCAACGCCATAGGCACCGCGGCCGGCGCTGGTGCCATTGGCACGGGCCAGCAGCGGGTAGACCAGCGCCACCACCATGCCGATTGCGCCGAACATGAACAGGCGCGAGAACAGCGGCCAGAACACCAGGCCAGCGTCGATCAGCGCCCAGATGGCAGTGCCGACAAGGAACGCCGCGTACAGCCAGGCGCCAGCCGGTTTGCTGCGAGCGATGAGGACGCCGGCGATGGCCATGGCCAGGCCGCCGATCAGGAAGTACCAGGAACCGCCCAGGCCGGCCAGCTTGACGCCGCCCGCAGCCAGGAGGAGGCCGAGCAGGGCGATGATCACGCCCAGGCCGACCAGGATGATGTTTGTGGCGCCAGAGGCGCGCGGTGTTTCTTTCATGCCAGGGATCTCAGCAGGTGGAATGCGCGCAGTGTAATCTCTTAGCTTGCTAATTAACAAGTTGGTACATAATTTTGTGGGGCGGATTGTCGCAGGGCTGAACTTCGCAAGGTGTGGCTAAAAGTCTAGATCATGCGCTTAAAATTGCAGTAAACAGGGTGTTCATGTCGGCTGAGTAACCCCGTTCGATTTTCGATTACCGGATTCACGCCGGCCACGGAGTGCCGCTGCTGTAGAACACCGCGAGCCAGATGGTGGCGGTGCCGGGGGCGGTCCATTCCACGCGGTGGCGGTAATGCGGCGGGATATCCAGGCAATCGCCCGGCGCCAGCAGGTGGGTGTGGCTCTCGTGCTCGAAGCGCAGGCCGGCGGCGCCACTGAGCAGCACGATCCATTCGCCTTCGGCCTGGTCGTACCAGAAACCGGGCGGGCTGGCCTGGCCGCTGGAGACGATACGTTCCACGCGCACGCCCGGGCGGCTGAGCAGTTGGTCGACCCATTCGGCGCTGGTGGGGTCGCAAGGGGGCAGGGCAGTCAGCAGGTTGGTCGGGATCATGGAAAACCTCGTTTGGAAGGGGGTGGTTCCACTATGGACGCAATTGCCGTGCGCCGCGCTTCTTGACCGGCCCGGCTGTTTGTAAGACCTTTCCGGGATTTGGAAGACGGGCAACAAATGGACAAACTCCTGGCGATGAAGATGTTCGTGGCCACCGTCGATGCCCAGGGCTTTTCTGCCGCCGCACGCCGGCTCGGGCTGGCGACATCGTCGGTGACGCGCCTGGTCGATGCCCTGGAAGCGGCGTTGGGCGCCACCTTGCTCAACCGCTCCACCCGCCAGGTCAGCCTGACCGAGGCCGGCGCCCGTTATTACGAGCGCGCGCGGGGTATTTTCGAGGCCCTGGACGAGGCCGATGCCAGTGTCGCCGATCGGGGCGAGGAGCCTGTCGGTGTGCTGCGCCTGTGCTTGCCGGTGGAGTTCGGCAGGCGGGTCATCGCCCCGCACCTGGGGCCGTTTTTGGCGCAACATCCGGCTCTGGAGCTGGACATCGACCTCAGCGACCGCCTGGATGACCTGCTTGACGGGCGCTATGACCTGTCGATCCGCCTGGGCGACCCCTCGCCCAATGACGAGCTGGTATGCCGCCAGCTGGGTCGCTTCCAGCGTTGGCTGGTGGCCAGCCCGGGCTACCTGGCCGGGCGCGACGCGCTGGAGCATCCGCGGCAGCTGCTCGAGCACGCCTGCCTGCGCTTTCGCTACGGGCAGAAAGGCCGGCCCTGGCGCCTGGCCCGTGGGCAGGACAGTCTGGAACTGGACGTGAGCGGGCCGTTGCGCAGCGCCAATGCCGACATGTTGCGCGAAACCGCACTGGCGGGCAGCGGTATCGCGCTGTTGGCCGACTGGCTGGTGCAAGAGGATGTGGCGGCCGGGCGCCTGCAACGGCTGTTCCCCGATTGGCAGGCCAGCCCCGGCGCGGCCAATGACAGCATCAACGCCCTGTACCTGCCCAACCATCGTGGTTCGCGGCGGGTGAATGCCTTTATCGACTTTTGCGAAAATTTGCTGCAGCGCAGCACCTAGTGTTGCGCAGTGCGCAAAGCCCTGTTGCGCCAGCGCTGGATTCTCGCCAGGAGTGCGTCTGGGTAAGGTGGCCGGCATATTCCAGCCATTGTCGAGGACACTCGCATGAATCCCTCCCTTGCCGCCGCGCAGCCTGCAGTCACCGGCCTCAGCCGGGCCCTGGTCGCCCTGCTGGCGTTCTGCTGCGGCGCGATCGTCGCCAATATCTACTATGCCCAACCCATCGTCGGCCTGATCGCCCCGGACCTGGGGCTGTCCACCGAGCATGCCAGCCTGATCGTTTCGCTCACGCAACTGGGCTATGCGTTGGGCCTGCTGTTGCTGGTACCGCTGGCCGACCTGCTGGAAAACCGCCGCTTGATGGTGGCGACCGCCGTGCTGGCCTGCGTCAGCCTGCTGCTGGCGGGCACCAGCAGCAGCGGCCAGGGCCAGCTGTTCCTCGGCTATGCACTGCTGATCGGTTTCAGTTCCGTGGCGGTGCAGATGCTCATCCCGCTGGCGGCGCACCTGGCGCCGGAGCAGCAGCGTGGGCGGGTGGTCGGCAACATCATGGGCGGCCTGCTGCTGGGTATCCTGCTGGCGCGGCCGTTGTCCAGCCTGGTGGCCGACTACTTCGGCTGGCGTGCGGTGTTCATTGGCGCTGCCGGGGTGATGCTGGCGATCATCCTGCTGCTGGCCCTGACCTTGCCGCGGCGGGTGCCCGAGCACAAGGCCAGCTATGCCGGCCTGATGCTGTCGCTGCTCACGCTGCTGCGCCGTTATCCCTTGCTGCGCCAGCGCTCGCTGTACCAGGCGTTGATGTTCGCGGCGTTCAGCCTTTACTGGACGGCGGTGCCGATGGCCCTGGCAACCGAGCATGGCCTGTCACAGAGCCAGATCGCGGTATTCGCCCTGGTGGGCGCGGTGGGCGCCGTTGCCGCACCCATGGCCGGCCACCTGGCCGATGCCGGGCATGCCCGGGCCGGTTCACTGTTGGCGTTGTTGCTGGCACCGGCGGCACTGTTGCTGGGGCTGACGGTGCCGGGCTACAGCGTGATCGGCCTGGGCCTGACCGGCGTGCTGCTGGATTTTGCGGTGCAGATGAACATGGTCATCGGCCAGCGTGAAGTGTACGCGCTGGACCCGGCCAGCCGCGGGCGGCTGAACGCGGTGTACATGACCAGCATCTTCCTCGGTGGGGCGCTGGGTTCGGCGGTGGCCAGTGCGGTGTTCAGCCAGTTTGGCTGGCAGGGTGTGGCGCTGGTGGGGGCGGGGTTGCCGGGTGTGGCCTTGCTCATCTTCCTGGCCAAAGCGCGCCGGGGTTGAATGCGAGCCCACAGGTTGTCGCGATCCCTGTAGGAGCGGCCTTGTGTCGCGATGGGGCGCGCAGCGGCCCCGGGATATCGGCTTCGCTGCTGATATTGCCTGGGCTGCTTTGCAGCCCCATCGCGACACAAGGCCGCTCCTACAAGGATCGCGACAGCCTTTGCGTAGTGCTACCGCCCAAGCGGCAACGCCACACCAATCAAGGCAAACAGGCTGCCGCAGCAGCGGTTGAAGCCTTTGCCGCCCTTGGCCAGCCATGGCCGGATACGAAACGCCAGGCGTGCCAACAGGTATTCGACCAGGAACTCGACGCTGGCAAAGGTTGCCGCCATCACCACGAACTGCAGCAGCAACCCACGCTGCGGGTCGATGAACTGCGGCAGGAAAGCGCCGTAGAACAGCAGCACCTTGGGGTTGGCCATGGCCGACAGCAGGCCCTGGCGGAACAGGCCGGCATTGCCCAGCCGCGCGCTTTGCGCGGTCAGTTCCAGGTGCAGGCCCGGGCTGCGCCACAGCTGGATACCCAGCCAGATCAGGTAGGCGCCACCCACCCACTTGAGCACGCTCAGCACCGAGGCCGAGGCCTGCAGCAATGCGCTGAGGCCAAACATGGCCAAGGCGATCAGGGCGCTGAAGCCAAACACCCCGCCGACGATGGTGAACAACGTCCGGCGTGCGCCATACAGGGCGCCGTGGGTCAGGGCCAGCAGGCTGTTGGGGCCCGGGGTCAGCGACAGGCCGATGCTGGCCAGCAGGTAGATGAGCCAGGTGTCGAGTGCCATGGTGGGGAATGCCTTGTTGATGTGGAGGGCGTCAGTCTATGGCGCCGACCTTGGCCGGCAAGGGTATGATCCGGACATTGAATGGTCGTTTCTGGACGCGATGCCAATGCTGCCCGATATCCGCTTGCTGATCTTGCCGTTACCAGATTTTGCCCTGCTGCCGTTCGGCGCCTTTCTCGACAAGTTGCGTTTCAGCGCCGACGACGAGGACTACAGCCAGCAGCGCTACTGCAGCTGGACCGTGGCAGGGCTGACCCTCGACCCGGTGCCGTCGAGCAGTGGCGCGGTGGTGCAGGTCGAGGCCGTCGCTGGCCAGCTCGAGCTGGCCAGTTTCGACTACCTGGTGGTGTTCGGCGGGCGCAACGCCATGGCCACTGCCGCGCTGGCGCCTCGCTACCGGGCCTTGCTCAGGCAGGCCGGCAAGGCTGGCGTCAAGCTGGTGGGGGTCGACAACGGCGCCTTCCTGTTGGCCGCTTGCGGGTTGCTGCAGGGGCACAAGGCAGTGGTGCACTGGCGCCACGAAGCCGAATTTCGCGCGGCTTTCCCGCATTTGCAGGTGCTGAGTGAGCAGCTGTATTGCATCGACGGTAGCCGCATCACCTGCGCTGGCGGCACCGCGGCCATCGACCTGGCCGTCGCGCTGTTGTCACGCGCCTGCGGGCGAGCCCGGGCGCTCAAGGGCCTGGCCGACATGCTGGTGGATGAAACCCGCGATAGCCGCCATGCCTTGCGCTCGCTGGAGCTGGGGGCCGGGCAGGGGCGGCAGGTGCAGCGCGCGCAGGCATTGATGCGTCATCATCTGGGTACGCCGTTGACCACGGAGCAATTGGCGGCGGAGCTGGGCATCAGCCGGCGCCAGCTGGACCGGCAGTTCCACGCCAGCCATGGCATGAGCGCCAAGGCCTGGTGGCTGGAGATGCGCCTGCAACAGGCGCGCTGGCGCCTGCTCAACTCCAGCCACAGCCTGGCGCAGATTGCCGATGAAGTGGGCCTGGGCGATGCCAGTTACCTGGGCAAGTGCGTGCGGCGACGGTTTGGTTGCACGGCCCTTGAACTGCGCGCAGGCACGAATCCGCTCTGAAACCGCGCGCGGTTTCCTGTGGGGGATTACCCAGCCCTTTGGGCTGCGCTGTCGCGCAGAGAACTCAGTGCGCAAGCGATCCGCGTACCGTGTGGGAGCGGGCGTGCCCGCGAAGAATCCAACGCGGTACCTGGCACCGGCTCCGCCGGTATTCGCGGGCACGCCCGCTCCCACAGGGTCCCTGCTATTTCAATGAGTCCTGTGAGAGCCGGCCTACTGCGGCGTCCCGAACAACCCCGTCCAGTAAATCCCCGCGTCACTCTTCGGGTCCACTGCATACGCAGCGCCCAGTTCGCGGAAGTCCGGGTTCATCAGCGTCGCGCAATGCCCCGGGCTATCTAGCCAGCCATCGACCACCTTGCGCGCGGTGTCACGCCCGGCGGCGATGTTTTCGCCGATCTGCTGGTACAGGTAGCCGGCCAGCTCTGCCCGGTCACCGGGGGTGCGGCCATCCTTGTCGATGTGGTCGAAGAAGTTCTGGTTGGCCATGGCCCGGGTGTGGTTGGCGGCAACCCCGGCCAGCACCGTGCTCCAGCTCAGCGCTGGGGCGGCGGCGAAGGGCTGGCCACCGCATTGGCGCGGCACCTTGCGCGCGGCGTTGATCTCCTGCAGCACCTTCTGCCCCTCGGCCTGCCAGTCGCCCAGGCGGCCACTGAGCAGCGGCCGGGCCAGCACGATGCGCCAGTCGCGGCCTTCCTGGCTGACGCCGATATCGACGAACTGCGGGTCGAGCACCACCTGGCAGAAGCTCTCTTCGATGGCATGCATGGCAGCGCGCGCATCACGCGGCCCCGACAGGCTGATGGCCTGCACATTGACCATCGGGTAGGCGGCGCGGGTCATGGCCTGCTGCAGGTCGCGGGTACCCTCTGGCGACAGCGCCAGGCGGGTATCGCTGTTGAGCGGCGGCAGCTCCAACGACGCTTCGCCACCGCAGGGCTGGGCCTTGCTGCGGTAGACATTGATCGAATCGATCAGTTGCGCCTCTTCGCCGGTGGCAGCCAGTGCCCCGGCCGAAACGACCAGGCCCAGCGACAAGGCGGCAACGGATGACAGGACGCGCATGTGGATCTCCCTATGACTGGCAGCGTCGTGGTTTGCGCTGCTCATCCTACACAAGCCCGGGGCTTTTGGCCCGGGATCGTGCAAAGCAATGAAAACGCCGGCATTCGTTGGCGGCAAAAGAGGGAGTAGACCACTGATCATCGGAAAAGTGCGAACAGTTGGTAATCATTCTTATCGAACCACAGCTGTCAGCCCATTGGCCGGCGCCCGGCGGGTATCAGCGCGCCACCGCCTGGTTCGGTTTGTAGAACAGAAAATGCCGGGTCTGCGCCGTCCGGCGGTAGGCTTTGGCCCAGTCCGGGCGCACATTGCGGTCATGGAAGTACAAGGCACCCCCGGTGCGGTCTTTCAACTGCTGGTTGAGCGCCTTGCGCGCGATTTCCTTGGCAATGCCGTAGCGTTGCGCTTCTTCGACCTGGTCCGGGCGCCCGTCGCACCACCAGGAGAACTGGCAGGCCTTGCTTTCCACACCCTGCTTGACCACGCCGCAGATGGTATCCGGGAAGCCATCGTGGCCCAGGCGGTTGAGCACGACGTTGGCCACGGCGGCCATGTCTTCGGCGTCGGCACCCTTGGCCTCCCAGTAGATGGTGCGGGCCAGGCAGGTGATGCTGTCATCCAGCGGCGCCTGGCCGGCCGGGTCCACTGCCTGCGCTTCGCCCGGTGTGAGGGTTTCGGCCTTTTTCGGGGGTGGTGTGTCATTCACCACTTTTTCCTCGAGCACCTCGGCCTTGTCCTCGGCGACGGCAGCCTTGGCCGTGTCGGCCGCGTGCAAGGGGCCTGCGAGCAGGGCCGAAACCAGGCCGATCACCATCCACGAAAGGCGCATGATGCAAGCTCCCGAACTGTGGGCTGGTTCACAGTCTAGCCAAGCGCGAGCATCAGCACCAAAGGCAGGGTGGCGGCGGCCAACACGGTCTGCAGGGCGATGATGGTGGCCATCAGCGGTGCGTTACCGCCCATTTGCCGGGCCATCACATAGGAAGATGACGCGGTCGGCAGTGCCTGGAACAGCACCGCCACCACCGCTGCCTGGCCACCCAGGCCAAGCAGGCGGCACAAGCCCCAGGTGGTCAGCGGCATGACCAGGAACTTGAATGCCGACGCCGCCATCAGCGGGCGCACCTGCTGGCCCAGGCGGGCACCACCCAGGGCTGCGCCGACGCACAGCAGGCCCAGCGGCAGGGCGGCCTGGCCCAGGGCCTTGACCGTGGGTTCGATACCCGCTGGCAGGCCCAGCCCACTGGCGCGCAGCAGCAACCCGCCGGCGCAACCGACGATCAAGGGGTTGGCGAAGATGGCCCGCAGCACTGTGGCCGGTGAGCTATGGCGTGCGCTGAAGCGGGCGAACACCAGCACGCAAAGCAGGTTCACCAGCGGCACGATGGCGGCGTTGGCCACCGCCGCCAGGGCGATGCCGGCGCTGCCGTAGATACCCGCTGCAAGGGTGGCGCCGATGTAGTTGTTGAAGCGGATGCCGCCCTGGAACACCGAGGTGAAGTCGGCACCGTCGTGGTTGATTGCGCCCTGGTACAGCACCAGCAGCACGGCCCCGGCCAGGGTCGAGAGCATCAGCACGCCGACCATGCCCAGCACCGGCACGCCATCGAGGTTGGCGGTGGCCAGGCCATGGAGGAACAGCGACGGCAGCAGTACGTAATAGCTCAGGCGCTCGGCGCCGGGCCAGAAGGTATCGGCGAGGAAGCCGCGCAGGCGCAGGAAAGTGCCCAGGGCAATCAGCAGGATGATCGGCAGCAGGGTAGTCAGCAGCAGGTGGAGCATGATCGACGTTCCGTGGTCGGGTACGGGGCACAGACTACTGGTGCGGATCGATCTGTAAAAACGTTGTTTTCTGCACTGACCATTGAGGAAAAATGCATGTTTCTGGCGGTGGTCTCTGTGGGAGCGGGCGTGCCCGCGAACACCGGCGCAGCCGGTGCCATCCACCGCGTTGAATTCTTCGCGGGCACGCCCGCTCCCACAGAGACCCTGCCAATACAACCAGTCATGTGCAGTCACAAGAAAGTCGAGCCGTGCTGTTCACGCCTCCAGCGCAGTCTTCAGCACCGCACTCAAATGCCGCCGCTGGCTCTTCTCATGCTCCAGCAACACCACCCGCCGGGTCAGCTGCGGGTCGCCAAACGGCAGGCAGGTGGCCGGTGGCAAGCGTTGCAGGTCGTCATCGGCCATGGGGATGATTGCCACGCCCAGGCCCATCACCGCCATGCGCGCCAGTGCTTCCTGGCTGTCCAGCTCCATCTGCTCGCTCACCTGCAGATGCTGGCGGCGCAGCTCCTGCTCGATCTGCCGCCCGGCCCAGGCACGCTTGTCGAAGCGCAGGAACGGCTGGCTGGCCAGCAACTGCGGCACGCTTAGCCCGGCCAGGTCGGGGCTGGCGATGGCCCAGAAGCGGTCTTCGAACAACGGCGTGAAGTCCAGGCTTTGCGGGTAGGGGCTGACCGGCTCGGTGGTGATCGCCGCATCGAGTTCGCCGTCTTCCACCCGCCGTGCCAGTTCCGCCGACATGCCGGAGGCCACGCTGACATGCAGCTGCGGATGGTGCGCCTTGATCCACACCAGCGCCTTGGGCAGGCGCCGCGCCAGCACCGTGTGGATCGCCCCCAGGCGCAGGCGGCCGCGCAGGCTCGGGCCGCTGGCCAGGGCGTCGGCCAGTTCGTCATAGCTAGCCAGGATGGTCTCGGCGCGGGCCACCGCCAACTGGCCGGCTTCGGTCAGCGACACCTGCCTGCGGCTGCGGTCGAACAAGGTCACCTGCAGTTCGTCTTCGAGGGTCTTGATGTGCAGGCTCACCGCCGAAGGGGTGAGGCTGAGCAGGTCGGCGGCACGGGCGAAGGTGCCGTGGCGGGCGATGGTCACCAGGGTGCGCAAGGCTTTGAGGGACATGCGGGTGAGGTCCGGTTTCAAGCTGACAGAGCTGCATTGTCAGGCCCGGCCCTATCGCCGGCAAGCCAGCTCCCACAGGTTTGGCGCGAGGCTCAGAAAATGCGCGGTTCCTGTGGGAGCGGGCAAGCCCGCGAACACCGGCGTAGCCGGTGCCATACACCGCGTTGGGCCATTCGCGGGCACGCCCGCTCCCACAGGGAATCGCCTTGTGCTGCGAAAGGCTGGTAGCGGCAATACTCCTCAGCGCCCACCACGCCCATAAGCCTGGCTGATCCGGTCGATTACCATGGCCAGGGCGACGATCGCCAGCCCGGCCTCGACGCCTTGGCCGACATTCAGGGTCTGGATCCCCGACAGCACGTCCTCGCCCAGCCCGCGGGCGCCAATCATCGAAGCCACCACCACCATCGACAGGGCCATCATCACCGACTGGTTGAGCCCGGCCATGATGCTCGGCAGCGCCAGCGGCAGGGCGATGCGCCGCAACCGCTGCCAGCGGCTGGCCCCCAGGCCATGGGCGGCTTGCAGCAGCGAAGGGTCGATCTGGCTCAGGCCCAGTTCGGTCAGCCGCACCAGCGGTGGCAGGGCATAGATCAGCGTGGCGAACACGGCGGGCACCTTGCCCAGGCCGAACAGCATCAGCACCGGGATCAGGTAAACGAAGGCCGGCAAGGTCTGCATCACATCCAGTACCGGCAACAGCAACCGCTTCGCCAGTGGCCGGGCAGCCAGCAGGATGCCCAGCGGCACGCCCACCAGCACGCAGAGGCCGGTACTGACCAGCACCAACGCCATGGTCTGCAGCAGTTTGTCCCACAACCCGAGCATGCCGATCAGGGCCAGCAGCGCCACCAGTACCGCGCTGCGCAGTACGCTGCGGCTGGCATGCCAGGCCAGCAGCCCGATCAGCAACAGCAGCAGCCACCACGGCAGCAGGCGCAGCAGGGTTTCCAGGCCGACCAGCAGTTGCAGCAACTGGTCCGAGACGCTGCGCAGGTGATCGCCGTAATGCAGCACCAGCCAGTCGACCAGGCGGTTGACGCTGTCGGCAAAGGAGAATTGCAGGGCTTGGGGGAAGCCGCCGCTCACAGGCTGCCCTCGACCTTGCTGGCAATGTCCGCAGGCAACCAGGCTTTCCACACCTCGCGGTTATCGCGCAGGAAGGTGAGGGCAGCGTCGCGGGGCGGCGTGCGCTTTTCGCTCATGTCGGCCAGTGCGCTGTTCAGTCGGTCGATGGGCAGGTCGACCCGCTCGAACACGCTCACCAGCTCCGGGTAGCCCTCGCGAAAGGCCTTGGATACGCCAATCGACAACTTGGCCGGCAGCGAGCTGCTGCCCTTGGGCTCGGGGTTGCCGGCATCGGTGAGGGTGGCCCAGGCCTGGGCATCGAACGGCGGCTCTTGCAGGCGTATGAGCTTGTAACGCCCCATCAAAGGGGTCGGGTTCCAGTAGTAGAACAGCACCGGCTGGCCACGGCGGATGGCTGAGCCGATTTCGGCATCCATTGCAGCCCCGGAGCCACTGCGGAAGTTGGTATACAGATCATTCAGCCCGTAGGCCTTGAGTTTCTGGCTGTTGACGGTTTCGGATGTCCAGCCGCTGGGGCTATTCAGAAAACGCCCTTTGCCGGGTGACTCGGGGTCGCGGAACACCTGCGGGTAACGCTTGAGGTCCTCGACGCTGCGCAATTCCGGCGCCACGGGTTCCAGCTTGCGTGCCGCATCGCCTTCGATCACGTAGGCCGGCACCCACCAGCCTTCTTCGGCGTTCTTGACCGTGTCGCCCAAGGCGAACACCTGGCCGGCCTGTTCTGCCTTGACCCAAGCCGGACTGCGCCCGGCCCATTCCTCGGCGATTACTTGCAGGTCGTTGCGTGCGAGCGCCACTTCCATGCTGACCGTACTGCCGGGCAGGGTGTCGGTGGGGTAGCCATACCCGCGCTCGACGATCAGGCGCAGGATTTCGGTGGTGAGTGCGCCGCTTTCCCAGCCGATGGCGCCAAAGTGGATGGGCTCGCTGCGTTCTGCCGAGGCGGCGCTGTCGGTGCTGGCCAGGCCGACGGCGAGCAGCAGGCCGGCCAGCAACGTCGGAATCTTTTTCATGGGGCCTCTTGGAGTGGCGCTACTGAGTTGCCGCAAGTGTAGACGACCGGCTCCAGGCCCGGCAGGAAGGCCGCTGCACGCGATTGGCAGCGGCCTGCAAGTGACTCAGACGCGGAACTGGTCCATCAGCGCCTGTTGCTGGTTGGCCAGGCTGTTCAGCGACTGGCTTACGCGCGCCGACTCGTTGGCCTGACCCGACAGCGATTCGGTGACATCACGGATGGTTGCCACGTTGCTGTTGATTTCCTCGGCCACTGCGCTTTGCTCCTCGGCGGCCGAGGCGATCTGCAGGTTCATGTCGGTGATCACCGTCACTGCCTGGCCGATGCGCTGCAGCGCGGTGACGGCCTGGCCAACCTGCTGCACGCCGCCCTGGGCCTGGCGGTGGCTGTTGTCCATGGCCCCGACCACTTCGCGGGTGCCGCTCTGCAAAGCCTCGATCACCTGGCGGGTTTCTTCCACCGATTCCTGGGTACGCTGGGCCAGGTTGCGCACCTCGTCCGCGACCACGGCAAAGCCACGGCCGGCTTCACCGGCACGGGCCGCCTCGATGGCGGCATTGAGCGCCAGCAGGTTGGTCTGCTCGGCGATCGAGCGGATCACCTCCAGCACCGAACCGATCTTCTCGCTGTTCTGCGCCAGGCCCTCCACCTCGGCCATGGCGTTGCTCATGTCGGCGGCCAGGGCATCGATGCTGTGGGTGGTGCGGTCGATCACCGCCAGGCCTTCGCGGGTGGCCTGGTCGGCGTCGCGGGCGGCCTGCGCGGCCTGGGCGGCGCTGCGGGCGACGTCCTGGGCGGTGGCACTCATCTCGTGCGAGGCAGTGGCCACCTGGTCGACCTGGCGGTACTGCTGCTCCATGCCGGCGCTGGTCTGGGTGGCAATTGCCGAAGACTGGTCGGCGGTGCCACGGGCAGCCTGCACCGAGCGTTTGACCTCGGCGATGGTCGGCTGCAGTTTGTCGAGGAAGCGGTTGAACCAGCCGGCCAGTTCGCCCAGTTCGTCCTGCTTCTGGTAGGTCAGGCGGCGGGTCAGGTCACCTTCGCCGCTGGCGATGTCCTTGAGCATGCTTGCCACGCCGAGGATCGGCCGGGTAACGCCGCGGGCCATCAGCCACACCATCAGCAGGCCGGCAATCGCCGCCGCCAGGCCCAGGCCAAGCTCCAGCAGGGTGCCGCTGGTGTTCAGCGCGTCCAGTTCCTGTTTCAGCGCTTCGGCCGGCCCGGTCAGGGCGTTTTCCGGCACATCCAGCAGCACGCCCCAGGGCTGGGCATCCGGAATCGGCCGGAACGCGGCCAGCACTTTCAGGCGCTGCTGGTCGTGCACGATGGTCATCTTGCCGTCGGCCAGCTTGCGCACCAGTTCGGCACCTTTGGCGGTATCGACCTGGTCGAAGCGCTGGGCCAGCTTGCTGGCGTCGGCGCTGTAGCCGGCCAGCAGGCCGACCGGGCTGAGGATGCCGACCGTGGTGCGGCCTTCGTACAGGCTGCGGCTGGCCTCCTGGCTCAGGGCCTGCAGGCTGTTGAGGTTGATGTCGATGGACAGGGTGGCGATCACTTTGCCGTCGACTGCCAGCGGGAAGACGATGCTGGTCATCAGCACCTGCTGGCCATCGATGTCGTAGAAGTAGGGCTCCACCACGCACACCTTGCCGGATGTGCGCGGGCACACCCACCAGGTATTGGCTGGCTGGCCGCTGGGGCCGATCTCGGTGTTGGCCATGTCATGCTCGGGCAGGGCCATGGCCGTCAGCTGGCCGACACGCGGCTGCGACCAGTACAGGGCGAAGCGCCCGGTTTCGTTGCTGCCCAGTTCCGGCTTGCCGGCGAACAGGCTGTCCTTGTTGTCCAGGGCGTTGGGCTCGAACACCAGCGACAGGCCGAGCAGCTCAGGGTTGGCCTGCAGGGCGGCGCGCACCTGGCGGGTCATGTCCTCGCGCAGGTCGAAGGCATCGAGAAAGCGCTTTTCCGCCTGCTCGCGCAGGAACAGCACCTGGCGGGCGAAACCGGCGCCGTACTGGTAGGCGTCCATGAACTGGCGGCGGATGTTCAGCGCCTGCACCTCGCCCTGCGACTCGATGCGCGACTGCGCCGACTCGGTCAGCATCTGCATGCTGCTGGCCTTGACCAGGTCCGAGCTGTGGTCCATGCGGTACAGCGACAGGCCGACGAGCAGGGTGACGATGCCGGCCAGGCAGAGACCGGCGAGCAGGGTGATCTTCCACTGGATGGAAAGTTGTCGCAAAGGCATGGGGGTGGGTCCCTTGTAATAAGAGTGTGGCTGACGAATGTGTCGGCTGGCGCGGGCTTTTCTTTATTCAAACGTTCAATTTAATCCGCAGGCCGCGCGAGGCGTTGGTAATCCGCCGCAACATGGCGCTTTTGACATCTGCTGCCCACTGCTTCAGAGTGCGCGCTTTTTTTCTGTCGCAATGAGGTAAGCCAACCATGAATGCAGTGATCGCCGCGGTCGGCATCATGCTGATACTCAGCCTGTCCCGCGTGCACGTGGTCATCGCCCTGATCATCGGGGCCCTGGCCGGTGGGCTGGTGGGCGGCCTGGGTATCGAGGGTACGCTCAAGGCCTTCAACGGCGGCCTCGGCGGCGGGGCCACGGTGGCCCTGTCCTATGCACTGTTGGGCGCCTTTGCCGTGGCCATCGCCAAGTCCGGCCTGGCCCATGCCCTGGCCGACCGCGCCCTGGCCATGATCGACCGCCAGGGCCATGCCAATGGCGGCAAGGTCAAATGGTTGCTGGTCGGCCTGATGCTGGTGGTGGCGGTGTCGTCGCAGAACATCCTGCCTATCCACATCGCCTTCATCCCCTTGCTGGTGCCACCGCTGCTGTACGTGCTGACCCGCCTGCGCATCGACCGCCGGCTGATCGCCTGCGTGATCACCTTCGGCCTGATCACCCCGTACATGTTCCTGCCGGTGGGCTTTGGCAACATCTTCCTCAACGAAATCCTGCTGGCCAACGTTGCCCGCGCGGGTGTCGACGTGAGTGGCGTGAATGTCACCCACGCCATGGCCATCCCGGCAGCCGGCATGCTGGCTGGCCTGTTGCTGGCGGTATTCATCAGTTACCGCAAGAAGCGTGACTACGACCTGGCGCGCATCGAGCAGGTGGAGCAGGTGAGCGTGCAGTACAACCCGCTGACCCTGCTGGTGGCCGGGCTGGCGATTGCCTCGGCGTTCATCGTCCAGTTGTGGCTGGATTCGATGATCATCGGCGCCATGGTCGGCTTCCTGATCTTCTCGCTGTCGGGCATCGTGCGCTGGAAGGACACTGACGACCTGTTCACCGAAGGCATGAAGATGATGGCCATGATCGGTTTCATCATGATTGCCGCCTCGGGCTTTGCCGACGTGATGAAGGCCACCGGTGAGGTGAAGAGCCTGGTGGAAACCTCGGCGCAGTGGATCGACCACAGCAAGGGCGTCGGTGCCTTGCTGATGCTGCTGGTGGGCCTGCTGGTGACCATGGGCATCGGCTCGTCGTTTTCCACCGTGCCGATCCTGGCCGCGATCTTCGTGCCGCTGTGCGTGCAGCTGGGCTTCGACCCGCTGGCCACCGTGTGCATCGTTGGTACCGCTGGTGCCCTGGGCGACGCCGGCTCGCCTGCCTCGGACTCGACCCTGGGCCCGACCTCGGGGTTGAACGTGGATGGCCAGCACCACCATATCTGGGACACCGTGGTGCCCACCTTCATCCACTACAACCTGCCACTGCTGGCGTTCGGCTGGTTGGCGGCGATGACGCTGTAGGGGGAGGGCGTCAGCCCTTGTCGGGCGGCGGTGAGATGCGGTTGAGCACGGTGCTGCCGTCCTTGCTGCGGGTCAGGTAGACCGGCAGCACCTTGGGCAGGTTGTTGACCAGGCGCCCCACCTCACGGGTGTTGTAGATACCGCTGATGCGGATGCGGCCGGTGCTGGCGTCGGCCAGCAACAGCGGTGCGTCGAGGTAGCGGTTGATAATTGGCAGGGCCTGTTCCAGGCTCAGGTTGTCGAGCACCAGCTTGCCGTCGCGCCAGGCCAGGCTGTTGCCGTAGTCGTCGCTCTGCTCCAGTTGCGGCTCGAAGTCGCCCTTGTGATAGCTGGCCTGCATCCCCGGGCCCAGGCGGTAGCCACCGGCGCTGCCGTCGCTGGATACCAGTACCGAACCCTCCACCAGGGTGACCTTGACCTGGTCCTGGTACTTCCACACGTTGAACTGGGTGCCGGTGACGCGGGTCTGGCCGCGACCGGCATGCACGATGAACGGGTGGCTGCTGTCGTGCTGCACCTTGAAGAACGCCTCGCCACGCTTGAGCGTGACCTGGCGCTGGTCCTTGTAGTTGAGGTAGGTGAACTCGGTGTTGAGGTTGAGCTGCACCGTGCTGCCGTCGCTCAGCTGCACGGTCTGCATGTGCGCGCCGGCTTCGAAGTGCTGGTAGTGGTTGGGCAGCCAGCCTTGTTCCCAGCCCACCCAGCCGGCCAGCGGCAGCACCGCCAGGGCGATCGCGGCAGCGGATGCCAGCGGCCGCCAGTTGCGCGGGCGCGCGGCCTTTTGCACGGGCGGGTTGAAGTCGATGACTGTGGCATTGCGCGGCAGCAGGTCGGCGGTTTGCCAGATTTCCAGCATCGCCTGGTATTCCTCGGCATGCCGCGGGTCGGCCGCCAGCCAGCGGGCGAACGCCTCGCGCTCGCCCGCCGTGCAATCTTCGGCGTGCAGGCGCATGCACCAGTGCGCGGCGGCGTCGGTGATGGCATCGTCTGGGCTGGGATTGAGGCGGTCGTGGTTCATTGCGGCTCCGGGTTTTGCGCATTCTACCCTTGCTGGAGGGCTCCCGAGAACCGAGGTAATGGCGAATGACTATCAGTTGTGCCGGTTTTCGTCGGATTGGTGATGGTTTTCCAGCGTTTGAGAACCCTTCGCGCAGGTAAAACAATGGCTGAAATCGTTGGGGCTGCCTTGCAGCCCATCGCGATACAAGGCCGCTCCCACAGGTACAGCGCTGCCCGATGGGTTGGTGCGATACCTGTGGGAGCGGCCTTGTGTCGCGAAAGGGGCGCACAGCGCCCCCAGCAGCTCATCAGAACTGCGCCGCCTCCAAACCATACAGGCTGCCACTACCCGCCCGGATACTGGCCTCCAACCCCAACCCCCGCGGCAAGACCCGCTGGAAGAAGAACTCCGCACACGCAAGCTTGGCCCCATGAAACGCGGCATCCTCGTCACGCCTGGCCAATGCCACCGCCGCCATCCGCGCCCACATGTAGGCATACGCAGTCAGCCCGAACAGCTGCAGGTATTCCACCGCCACCGCGCTGACCAGGTTGGCATCCTCGCCGGCCCGCGCCCGCAGCCAGGCGCTGGTGGCCTCCAGCCGCGCCAGGCTCGCTTGCAGGGCTTCACGGTGCAGCGGCGCATCCACGCTGAAGGCCCGCACCTCGGCGGCAAAGCTGGCCAGTGCCTGGCCACCGTCGGCCAGCACCTTGCGCCCGAGCAGGTCGAGGGCCTGGATGCCGTTGGTGCCTTCGTAGATCTGCGCGATGCGCACGTCGCGCACCCGCTGCTCCTGGCCCCATTCGCGAATGTAGCCATGGCCGCCATACACCTGCTGGCCGAGCACGCAGCTTTCCAGGCCGTTGTCGGTGAAGAACGCCTTGGCCACCGGCGTCAGCAGCGCCACCAGGCGCTGCGCATGCTCGCGCTCGCCAGCGTCTTCGGCGTAGCGCGCCAGGTCCAGTTGCTGGCCGACGTAGGCGGCAAACGCCCGCCCACCTTCGGTGAGGGTGCGCATGGTCAGCAGCATGCGCCGCACATCGCCGTGGTGGATGATCGGGTCGGCAGCCTTGTCCTGTGCCTGCGGGCCGCTGGCGGCGCGGCTTTGCAGGCGTTCGTTGGCGTAGCGGGCGGCGCTCTGGTAGGACGCCTCGGCACAACCGATGCCCTGGATGCCGATGGACAGGCGCTCGTAGTTCATCATGGTGAACATCGCCGCCAGGCCCTTGTTCGGTTCGCCCACCAGGTAGCCGACGGCACCATCGAAGTTCATCACGCAGGTGGCCGAGGCCTTGATGCCCATCTTGTGTTCGATCGAGCCGCAATGGGCGGCGTTGCGCGCGCCCAGGCGGCCATCGGCCTCGACCAGGTACTTGGGCACCAGGAACAGCGAGATGCCCTTGGCACCGGTGGGTGCATCCGGCAGCTTGGCCAGCACCAGGTGGACGATGTTCTCGGTCAGGTCCTGTTCGCCGCCGGTAATGAAGATCTTGCTGCCGCTGATGCGATAGCTGCCGTCGGCCTGGGGCTCGGCGCGGCTGCGGATCAGCCCCAGGTCGGTGCCGGCATGGGGTTCGGTGAGGCACATGGTGCCGGCCCAGCGGCCTTCGTACAGGGGCGGCAGGTAGGTGGCCTTGAGCGTTTCGCTGGCGTGGGCGTCTATCGCCAGGCAGCTGCCGGCGCTCAACGCCGAATACAGGCTGAAGCTGCAATCGGCGGCGTAGAGCATTTCTTCGAACAGCACACCGAGCATTTTCGGCATGCCCATGCCGCCATGTTCGGGGTTGCCGCCCAGGCCGACCCAACCGCCTTCGCGGTAGGTGTGCCAGGCCTCGCGGAAGCCGTCAGGGGTAGTGACTTCGCCTGCGGCAAAGCGCACGCCTTGCTCGTCACCGTTGCGGCTGAGCGGGGCAATCAGCTGGCCGGTGACTTTGGCTGCTTCCTCGAGGATGGCATCGGCGGTATCGGCGTCGATGCGCTCGGCCAGGGCAGGCAGGCGGGCCCACAGGGCCGGGGCGTTGAACACATCATGCAGGACGAAGCGCATGTCGCGCAGGGGGGCTGTGTAGGTGGTCATCGGGGGCTCTTGGAATAATGGAAACATGGGCTGGCCTCTTCGCGGGCACGCCCGCTCCCACAGGTAAAGCACAGGGTTCGAGGCCGGTGCAGTCCCTGTGGGAGCGGGCATGCCCGCGAAGAGGCCACCACTGGATCAGAGGGCTTTGGCCCGGTCGCGCAGCACGTACTTCTGGATCTTGCCGGTGGAGGTCTTGGGCAGTTCGCCGAACACCACGGTCTTCGGCACCTTGAACCCGGCCAGGTGCTCGCGGCACCAGCTGGTGATGTCGGCTTCGCGGGTGTCTTCGCGGCCCGGCTTGAGGGCAACGAAGGCGCACGGGGTTTCCCCCCATTTTTCATCCGGGCGCGCTACCACCGCGGCTTCCATCACCGCCGGGTGCTTGTACAGGGCGTCCTCGACCTCGATGGTGGAGATGTTCTCGCCACCGGAAATGATGATGTCCTTGAGCCGGTCCTTGATCTCGACATAGCCGTCGGCGTGCCACACGGCCAGGTCACCGGTGTGGAACCAGCCGCCACGGAAGGCTTCGACGGTGGCCTCGGGGTTCTTCAGGTAGCCCTTCATCACCGTGTTGCCGCGCATGAAGATCTCGCCCAGGGTGTCGCCGTCGCGCGGCACCGGCTCGAGGGTTTGCGGGTCGGCGACCATCAGGCCGTCGAGGGTCGGGTAGCGCACGCCCTGGCGGGACTTGATCCGTGCGCGCTCTTCCAGCGACAGCTCATCCCATTCGTCATGCCAGGCACACACGGTCACCGGGCCGTAGACTTCGGTCAGGCCGTAGGTGTGGGTGACCTGTATGCCCATCTCTTCCACGGCGCCGATGACCTTGGCGGGTGGCGCGGCGCCGGCGACCATGGCCTGCACCGGGTGCTCGATGGCCGCCTTGGCCGCCTCGGGCATGTTGACCAGGGCGTTGAGCACGATCGGCGCGCCGCACAGGTGGCTGACCCGGTGCTCGCGGATCAGGGTCAGGATCTTCTGCGGGTCGACCCGGCGCAGGAACACATGGGTGCCGGCCAGCGCGGTGATGGTCCACGGGTAGCACCAGCCGTTGCAGTGGAACATCGGCAGGGTCCACAGGTACACCGGGCGATGGCCCATGCCCCAGACCATCTGGTTGCCCAGGGCGTTCAGGTAAGCGCCACGGTGGTGGTAGACCACGCCCTTGGGGTTGCCGGTGGTGCCGGAGGTGTAGTTGAGCGAGATCGCCTGCCACTCGTAATCGGGCCATTCCCAGGCAAAGTCCGGGTCGCCTTCGGCGAGGAACGCCTCATAATCCAGTTCGCTGACCGCACGGCCTTCGCCGTACTCCGGGTCATCCACATCCACCACCAATGGCGGGTGCTCGAGCAAGGCCAGGGCCACCTCGATGACGCTGTGGAACTCGCGGTCGGTGATCAGTACCTTGGCCTCGCCATGCTGCAGCATGAAGGCGATGGCCTCGGCGTCCAGGCGTACGTTCAGGGTATTGAGCACGGCGCCGGTCATGGGCACGCCAAAATGGGCTTCGAGCATGGCCGGAATGTTGGGCAACATCACCGCCACGGTGTCGCCACGGCCGATACCCCGGCCCACCAGGGCGCTGGCCAGGCGTCGGCAGCGTTGGTAGGTCTGCTGCCAGTTGCGGCGGATGGCACCGTGGATCACCGCCGGATAATCGCCATATACGGCAGCGGTGCGTTCGATGAAACTCAGCGGGGTGAGGGCGACATGGTTGACGGCAGCGGGCATCAGGCCCTGGGCATAGATCGACATGCGGTAATCCTGTAGAGGAGGCAGGCACAACCTGTGCGCTTGACCCCCGGTGGCTGATTGTTAGCTCTGTTCAGGGTGCAGGGAGGCGGACGGTGGGCCGCTCCCCCTTGTCGCAGTTTTACGCGAGTCGCTATGGTATTAGGAATATCGACTATAGCAATATAGTAAAACTACTATAACAACGAGCCGCCTACCGTGGACAACACTGCCTATCCCTTGCTCGCCAAGGACCCGCAACCCAGCCTGATGCTGGCCGGCGACGCCAGGCCGCTGGCACTCAACCCGGCGCTGCAGGCCTGGGTCGATGAAGGCCCGGCACTGGCCAGCTGGCTGCCGGGCAACTGCGCCTCACTGGTGCGCGCCTGCCTGCGCCAGCGCCGGGCGATCGCCGATGTCGAGGTGCAGGTCGGCGAACGCATCGTGCTGTGGAGCTTCATCCCTGACGACCAGGGCCAGCAAGTGCTGGCGCGTGGCCGCGATGCCAGCGACGAGCGCCATGGCGCACGCGAGGCCAGCCGCGCCCGGCGCCTGTACCGGCTGATCATCGAGAACACCACCGACCTGATCTCCCGGCATAGCCCCGATGGCCGTTTCCTCGATGCCTCGCCGGCGGCATTCCGCCTGCTTGGCCTGTGGCCCGAGCAGCTGCGCGGCATGGCCGTGCATACCTTGCTGCACCCGCGCGAGCGCCGGCAGGTGCTGCGCCAGGCCGCCGCCGCGCTGGACCAGGACGGCTACCACACCATGACCTGCCGGGTGCGCCAGGCCGCAGGCGGCTACCGCTGGTTCGAGATCGCCAGCCGGGCCATCCGCGAAACCTACACCGGCGCGGTGGTGGAGGTGGTCAGCGTGTCCCGCGACATCACCCTGCGCATCGAAGCCCAGGAAAGCCTGGCGCACAGTGCCCGCTTGGCCACCTTGGGCGAGCTGGCTTCGGGCATTGCCCACGAGATCAACCAGCCGTTGGCCGCAGTGGTCAACTATGCCAACGCCAGCCAGCGCTACCTGCAGGGCCTGGAGCGCGACCCGCAGGCCCGCGAGCGGGTGGGGCAGGGCCTGCAACGCATCAGCGAACAGGCCACCCATGCCGCCGAAGTGATCCGCCGCCTGCGCGCCTTCCTGCGCAAAGGGCCACGCCGCCTGCAGGCGCTGGACGTGGCCGAGGTGGCCGGCGAAGCCATGCGCCTGTGCGCCTGGGAGGCCGCGCGTGACCAGGTGGTAGTCGAGTTGCGCATGAGCGCGCAGTTGCCCTTGGTGTATGCCGACCGGGTACTGCTGGAGCAGGTGCTGTTGAACCTGTTGCGCAACGCCATCGATGCCAACCGCGAGCAGCATGGCGAGCGGCCGTCACGTATCCTGCTGGGCGCCGCGCGCGATGGCGATGGCGTGCTGGTCGAGGTGGCCGACCAGGGCCCGGGCGTGGCGCCCGAGCGCCTGGATGAAATCTTCACGCCGTTCACCACCAGCAAGGCCGACGGCCTGGGCCTTGGCCTGAGCATGAGCCGCAGCCTGATCGAGGGCTTTGGCGGCAGCCTGTGG
This sequence comes from Pseudomonas sp. B8(2017), assembly GCF_002113575.1. NCBI lineage: Bacteria > Pseudomonadati > Pseudomonadota > Gammaproteobacteria > Pseudomonadales > Pseudomonadaceae > Pseudomonas > Pseudomonas sp. B8(2017). The sequence continues at coordinate 121,971 of NZ_NEIO01000004.1, forward strand.
GCGCGAGCCGGTGACAATGGCGGTCTGGTACTGTGCTGCCGCCTGGCGGTCAGCAGGGGATAAGGGGAGATGGCGGTGCAAGCGAAAGTGTATGTGGTCGATGACGACCAGGGTATGCGCGACTCGACGGTGTGGCTGCTGCAGTCGGTGGGCTTGCAGGCCTTGCCGTTCGCCGGCGGGCAGGCGTTTCTCGATGCCTGCGTCGACGATGGGCCGGCCTGTGTGCTGCTGGATGTGCGCATGCCTGGGCTGGGCGGGTTGGCGGTGCAGCAGGCGATGCGCGAGCGTGGCCTGGGGTTGCCGGTGATCTTCGTCAGCGGCCATGCCGATGTGCCGATCGTGGTGCGGGCATTCAAGGCCGGCGCCTGCGACTTCATCGAAAAGCCCTACAACGACCAGTTGCTGCTCGACAGCGTACAGGCTGCGCTGGAGAGCGCCGGGCGGGCACGCCAGGACGACCAGGCGCTGGCCGAGGTGCAGCTGCGCATCGATGGCCTGACACCGCGCGAGCGCGATGTGTTCGTGCCGTTGGCCCAAGGGTTGAGCAACCGCGAGATTGCCGAGCGGCTGGGGGTGAGCGTGAAGACGGTGGACCTGTACCGGGGGCGGGTGATGAAGCGGTTGCAGGCCGATAGCCTGGCGGAGTTGGTGGGCATGGCCATAGCCTGCGGGGCGGTGGAGGCACTGGGCCTGCGATTGCGGCAGTGACAGCAGTCACAGTTCCCTGTGGGAGCGGGCGTGCCCGCGAAGCAGGCACCGCGGAGGATGGCACGGGCTTCGCCCGTGTTCGCGGGCATGCCCGCTCCCACAAGGGCGCGCAGGTTTTAGGTGTGCTTAAGCAATTCATGAAATTTTCCATAGCAACCTAATCAAAGCTTTGACATTCACTGCCTAGGCAGTAATATTTTTACACAATTACCCGAGCAGCCTCCGATGGCCCATTTCTCCCCCGAAAACTTCCAGACCTGCGCCATCGGCATGCTGCTTGGCCGCGCGGCGATCCTCAAGGACCGCATTCTCGACTGGCACCTCGAATCCGAAGGCGTCACCGCCGCGCAGTTCAAGGTGCTGATCATCGTCACCCAGTACCAGGTGGACACCCCGGCCGAGCTGTGCCGCTACCTGGGCCTGGACAGCGGGTCGATGACCCGCATGCTCGACCGCCTCGAGCAGAAGGAGCTGATCGTGCGCAACCGCTGCGCCGACGACCGTCGCCAGGTGCGCCTGGCCCTTACCGCCGATGGCCAGCGCCTGGCTGACCGCCTGCCGGAAATCGGCGCGGCGGCCATGAACGAGTTGTGCGGCGCGCTGGCAGCCGAAGAGCTCGAGACCCTGGAAGGCCTGCTGGCCAAGGTCCTGCTCGCTGCCGGCGACCCGTTGACGATCCGCCGCTTCGGCGATCGTTGAACCCTGTCACGAATTATCCAAGGTATTGTCATGGCCACTCCCGCAGACACCCCGACTCCCTCCGCCGCGCCCGAACCGTCGCGCAAGCGCAAGGCCTGGCTGCTTGGCCTGGTGTTGCTGCTGATCCTTGCCGGCGTCGGTGCCTGGGCCTGGTACAGCCTGGTCGGGCGCTGGCACGAAAGCACCGACGATGCCTACGTCAACGGCAACGTGGTAGAGATCACCCCGCTGGTCACCGGCACCGTCACCAGCATCGGTGCCGATGACGGCGACCTGGTCCACGCCGGCCAGGTATTGCTGCAATTCGACCCGGCCGACAGCCAGGTGGCCTTGCAGTCCGCCGAAGCCAAACTGGCGCGCAGCGTGCGCCAGGTGCGCGGGTTGTACAGCAACGTCGGCGCGCTCAAGGCGCAGCTGGAAACCCGCCAGGCCGAGCTGCGCAAGGCCCGCCAGGACTTCAACCGGCGCAAGGTGCTGGCCGACAGCGGTGCGATTGCCGCGGAAGAATTGTCCCATGCCCGCGATGACCTGAGCGTGGCCGAGGCTGCCGTCAACAGTGCGCGCCAGCAGCTCAGCACCAGCAGCGCGCTGGTCGACGACACCGTGGTGTCCTCGCACCCCGAGGTGATGGCCGCCGCCGCCGACCTGCGCCAGGCCTACCTCGACCATGCCCGCACCACCCTGGTGGCACCGGTCACCGGCTACGTCGCCAAGCGTACCGTGCAGCTGGGCCAGCGCCTGCAACCGGGCACCGCAACCATGGCGGTGATCCCGCTGGACCAGGTGTGGATCGACGCCAACTTCAAGGAAACCCAGCTGCGCGACATGCGTATCGGCCAGCCGGTGCAGATCAGCGCCGACCTGTACGGCAGCGAGGTCAGGTACAGCGGCACGGTCGACAGCCTTGGCGCCGGCACCGGCAGCGCCTTCGCCCTGTTGCCGGCGCAGAATGCCACCGGTAACTGGATCAAGATCGTCCAGCGCGTGCCAGTACGCATCCACCTCAGCCCCGACCAGCTCAAGGACCACCCGCTGCGCATCGGCCTGTCCACCGTGGTCGAGGTCGACCTGCACGACCAGAGCGGCCCGGCCCTGGCCCAGCAGCCACCGCAGCAGGCCAGCTACACCACCCAGGTGTATGACCGCCAGCTGGTCGAAGCCGACAACCTGATCGCCCGGCTGATCCACGAAAACAGCGCAACCGGCAAGACGGCCCAGCGATGAGCAACAACGCTGCTGCCCAGTTCACGCCACCGAGCCTGCTGCTGACCACCATCGGCCTGTCACTGGCGACGTTCATGCAGGTGCTCGACACCACCATCGCCAACGTGGCCTTGCCGACCATTTCCGGCAACCTGGGGGTGAGCTACGAGCAGGGCACCTGGGTCATCACTTCGTTCGCGGTGAGCAACGCCATCGCCTTGCCGCTGACCGGCTGGCTCAGCCGGCGGTTTGGCGAGGTGAAGCTGTTCATCTGGGCCACTCTGCTGTTCGTGCTGGCCTCGTTCCTGTGCGGTATCGCCCAGTCGATGCCGGAACTGGTCGGTTTTCGCGTGTTGCAGGGCGTGGTGGCCGGGCCGTTGTACCCGATGACCCAGACCTTGCTGATTGCCGTCTACCCGCCGGCCAAGCGCGGCATGGCCCTGGCGCTGCTGGCGATGGTCACGGTGGTGGCGCCGATTGCCGGGCCGATTCTCGGGGGCTGGATCACCGACAGCTACAGCTGGCCGTGGATCTTCTTCATCAACGTGCCCATCGGCCTGTTCGCCGCCGCCGTGGTGCGCCAGCAGATGCGCACCCGGCCGGTGGTCACCAGCCGCCAGCCGATGGACTACATCGGCCTGCTGACGCTGGTCATCGGCGTTGGCGCCTTGCAGGTGGTGCTGGACAAAGGCAATGACCTGGACTGGTTCGAGTCGTCGTTCATCATTGTCGGCAGCCTGATCTCGCTGGTGTTTTTGGCGGTGTTCGTGATCTGGGAACTGACCGACCGTCACCCGGTGGTCAACCTGCGCCTGTTCGCGCACCGCAACTTCCGCGTCGGCACCATCGTGTTGGTGGGGGGCTATGCCGGGTTCTTCGGCATCAACCTGATCCTGCCGCAGTGGCTGCAGACGCAGATGGGCTATACCGCTACCTGGGCCGGCCTGGCGGTGGCGCCGATCGGCCTGTTGCCGGTGCTCATGTCGCCGTTCGTGGGCAAGTACGCGCACCGCTTCGACCTGCGTGTGCTGGCCGGGCTGGCGTTCCTGGCGATCGGCAGCAGCTGCTACATGCGTGCCGGGTTCACCAGCGAGGTGGACTTCCAGCATGTGGCGCTGGTGCAGCTGTTCATGGGCATTGGCGTGGCGCTGTTCTTCATGCCGACCTTGAGCATCCTGCTGTCCGACCTGCCACCGCAGCAGATTGCCGATGGCTCGGGCCTGGCGACCTTCCTGCGTACCTTGGGCGGCAGTTTCGCGGCGTCGCTGACCACCTGGATCTGGATTCGCCGGGCGGACCAGCACCATGCCTACCTGAGCGAGCACATCAGCCAGTTCGACCCGGCCACGCGGCATACCCTGGAGCAGCTGGGCGGGGCCAGCCCGCAAAGCTATGCGCAGCTGGAGCAGATACTCAACGGGCAGGCGTACATGATGTCGACGGTGGACTACTTCACCCTGATGACCTGGGTGTTTGCCGCGCTGATCCTGCTGGTGTGGTTCGCCAAACCGCCCTTTACCGCCAAGGCGGGGCCGGCGTCGGCAGGGCATTGAGCCGGGCCAGAACAGGACCCAGGCTCTTGCCCTTGCCAAATGCCATGTCAGGCACTCGCTGCTGCGTACCAGGGCCGCTGCATGCGCAGCACCAACCGGTCGATTTGCGGCACCAGCAGGTTACCGGCCAGCACGGCGAAGCAGAGGCCATCGGCATACAGCCCGAATTCGCGAATCAGCTCGGTCAGCGTGCCGATGGTCACGCCGAAGAGGATGCGACCGGCGCGGGTATTGGGGCTGGTGACCGGATCGGTGGCGATGAAGAAGGCGGTGAAGAGGTAGCCGCCGAGGCTGAGGTTGTACACGGCTTCCTGCAGGCTGTGGCCGGCGGCCATGCACAGCAATACCGTGCTCGCGAGCATCGCCAGCGGAATCTCGATGCGGATCACCCGCAGCAAAGCCAGCAGCAAACCGCCGGCAATGTAGCCGTACCCCGACAGATTGTGGGTGATGTGGGTGAACTCGTTCTGCGCCAGTTGAGTGGCACCGGCGAACGCATCGAGATCCAGGCGTGGCGCCAACTGTAGCTGTTGCAGCAGAACCGCCTTGGCGTCCAGGGCTGCGGTCCAGGGGGCATGGTTCGATGGCGCGGGGTACAACTGCTGGTAGAAGCAGATGGCAACCACCCCCAGGCCAACCATGGCAGGGTTGAGGCGGTTGCGACCAAGGCCTCCACTGGCGTGCTTGCACAGTGCCAGAGCGGCAAAGCTGGCCAGGGCGATCATCCACAACGGCACCATCAGCGGCAATGCCCGAGCCAGTATCAGGCCCAGCACCAGCCAGCTGAGGTCGCTCAAACCCTTGCGTACGTCATGCCCGCGCAGGCGCAGCAGGGCGGCTTCGAAGCCCAGGGCGAACAGCACGCACCAGAACACCTGCAACCAGACCACGACGCCGAATTGCCAGGCATACAGGACGGTGCCCGGCAGCAGGCACAGGACGACCAGCAGCATCACCGTGCGCAGTCGTTGCGGGATGGGGTGGCGTATCAGGCTCATGCGCGGACCTCCGTCTTGCTCTGGCGGAAGCGTTCGCGCAGCGGGATATTGCTTGGGCAGATGCTGCTGCAGCTGCCGCATTCGATGCAGGCATCCAGGCGCAGCTCTTGCAGGCTGGCCTTGTCCAGGCGTTCGGCGGCAGCGTAGAGGTCCAGCGGCCTGAGCGACATCGGGCAGACATCCACGCAGCGCGTGCAGCGAATGCAACTGCTGGCGGGGCGAGCAGCCGGCAGGTAGCGCTCGGCGCCGAATATCAGGCAGCTGCTGGTCTTGCTGACGAAGGCGTTGGCGTTCGGTAGCGGCTGCCCCATCATCGGGCCGCCGACCTGGGTCAGCTGCCCAGTGGAGGACGCGCCAGCAATCGCGCGCAGTTCGCTGACCGGGTAACCCACCGGCACCCGCACATTGCCCGGGCGCTCGCAGTCACCGGTCAGTGTCAGCACGCGGCTGGTCAGTGGTTCGCCCTGGAAGACGGCCCGGCCCAGTGCGTAGAGGGTTGCGACATTCAGCGCCAGCACGCCGATATCGGCGGGGCGGCTCCCCGGGGCCAGGTTGCGGCCACTGAGGCTCTTGATCATCAACGGCTGCCCACCCGCCGGGTAACGCTCCGGAAGTGGACAAATCTCGACCCGGGTGCGCGCCTGGCGTGCGGCGGCACGTAACGTGGCCATCGCCTCCGGTTTGTTGGTTTCGATGCCGAAACGGGTTGCCGTTATTCCCAGCAGCGCGGCGACATAGTCGGCGGCCTCGATCAACGCTTCGGCATTTTCACGCATGAGGCGGTCATCGCAGGTAAGGAAGGGCTCGCATTCGGCACCGTTGATCAGCAGCAGGTCGGGCTGCTGTGCGTCGGCCAGCTTGAGGGCCGTGGGGAAACCCGCACCACCAAGGCCGACTATGCCCATCTGCAATGCGCGCTCGACCAGCGCCTCTGGCGTTTGCGGCAGGCCCCGTGCCGGGCGTTCGAACCACTCATCCAGGCCATCTGCGTTCAGGATGACGGCCATGACTGGCTCGGCCGAGTCGGCCGCGAAGACGTGATCGATCCGGTCCACGATGCCGGAGGTACTGGCATGCACCCAAGCGGTGGTGTTGTCGCCAATACCGATCACTTCGCCCTTGCGCACATGCTGCCCCGGCTGCACGCAAGGCTGGACAAACCGCCGACCCCGCCCGAGGGGAATCGCCAGCTGGATCTTACCGACCACGACCGGGGCAACCGGCGTGGCGTTGGATAGTTCCTTGTATCCCCTGAGCTCGATCCCTCCGTGCCAACTACGCTGAGAGGATGAGGCGATGGCCAGCAGACGGCGCCAGAAAGGTTTCTGTTGCGGCTGACGCTGGGCGCGGATGCGGCTCTGCAGGCGTTCGACGCTCTGCAACGAATGGCTAGACATTTACTGTCCTCCAATTTTTGGGCAAAGAACGCCCCTATGCGCTTATGCACATGATGGTTTTGTAACTTCCGGGACGTTAAGCGGAAAGGGAGGGGGGATGATTGATCACCCGCGCAGATCAGAGTGCTCAATGAGGATTTTGTTCGGTTTTTGACCAGGTTTGCTGATGAACGGTAGGCCAATTGCCATCTCGCAATTCTGGTGAAATAGCCTGCGCCGCGAACGGGCGGCCAGAGTCGGCGAGGTGTCGAATGATGCGCGCAAGCCTGCTGGTGATGCTGGTGACGTTGCTGTATGGCTGCGGCGAAAGGATCGAACGCTTTGGCGGGCCGACCATGGGCAGCACGTATTCGATCCAGTACGTACCCACTGCGCAGGCGCCCGGCGCGCAGCAGGTAAAGGCCGAAGTCGAGAGGATTCTCGAGGCGCTCGACAAGCAGTTTTCCAACTGGCGCGGCGATTCCGTGGTTGCCCGCTTCAACGCTCTGCCGGCCGGCGCCTGTCAGGCAGTGCCGGAAGAGATGCAGCATTTGCTGGTGTACGGTGTGTCCCTGTTCCGCGAGAGTGGCGGTGCTTTCGACCTGACGGTCTTGCCATTGATGAACCTCTGGGGCTTCGGCCCGCAGTCACGCGGCAGGCAGGTGCCGGACGCCAGCACGCTGGCGCGAGAACAGGCACGGGTAGGCCTGCAGCATTTGCACCTGGATGGAGAAAAGCTGTGCAAGGATGTGGCGGCGCAGCTGGATTTCGACAGCATGCTCGCCGGTTATGCAGTGGATCGGGTGGGTGACCGGCTTGCGGCCCTGGGTATCCAGGCCTATCTGGTGGAGATCACCGGCGAACTCAAGGGCGTCGGCCGCAAGCCGGATGGCTCGCCCTGGCGCATCGCCCTCGAGGTACCGAGTGGCGGGGGCGAGCAGCAAGTGGAGCGCGCCATCGCCCTGGATGGCTACGGCGTTGCCACCGCCGGCGATTACCGCAACTATTTCGAGGAAGGTGGCCAGCGCTATTCGCACACCTTCGACCCCCGTGTCGGCAGGCCGGTCAAGCACGCGCTGGCGGCAGTGTCGGTGGTCGACCCTTCGGTGCTGCGTGCCGATGCCCTCGATACACTGTTGATGGTGCTCGGCCCTGAGGAAGGCTATGCCTTCGCCGAGCGGCATGAAATCGCCGCCTACTTCATCATGCACCAGGGGCTGGGTTTCGTTGCGCGGGCGACGCCGCGATTCGAGACGTTGTTTCCCCAACAGGGCACGCCCAGGCAGTAACAGAAGGAAAGGTCATTCCCACGCGCAGCCTTTTCCCCTATTGTCGATGCTCCCTTTCCAAACGATTGGCAGACCCATGGAGAAAGTCATCGTCATCACCGGTGCCAGCCGCGGCATCGGCGCCGCCACGGCGCTGCTGGCCGCCCGCGCGGGCTACCGCATCTGCATCAACTACCACGCCGACGACCAGGCCGCCGAGCACATCCTCGGCCAGGTCCGCGCCCTGGGCGCCAAGGCCATCACCGTGCGCGCCGACGCCAGTGTCGAGGATGAGGTCATCCAGCTGTTCCAGCGCGTGGACGAAGAACTTGGCCCGGTCACCGCGCTGGTCAACAACGCAGGCACCATCGGCCAGCAAAGCCGGGTCGAGGACATGTCCGAATTCCGCCTGCTCAAGGTCATGAAGACCAACGTCGTCGGCCCCATGCTCTGCGCCAAGCACGCACTGAAGCGCATGGCACGCCGGTACGGCGGGCCGGGCGGGGCCATCGTCAACGTGTCGTCGGTGGCCGCACGCCTGGGCTCGCCCAACGAATACGTGGACTATGCCGCTTCCAAGGGCGCCCTCGACACCTTCACCATTGGCCTGGCAAAGGAAGTGGCAGGCGAGGACGTGCGGGTCAATGGTGTGCGGCCAGGCTACATCCATACCGGGTTCCACGCGCTGTCGGGCGACCCCGACCGGGTCAGCAAGCTCGAGCCCGGCTTGCCCATGGGCCGCGGCGGGCGCCCCGAGGAAGTGGCCGAGGCCATCCTCTGGCTGCTCTCGGACAAAGCCTCGTACTCCACCGGCAGCTTCATCGACCTGGGCGGCGGGCGCTGAGCGCGCCGGTCAATCCTCCAGCAGCATGCGTACCCGTTCGGCCAGCACTTCCAGCTCGAACGGCTTGGTCAGCACCTGAGTGCCTTGCAGCAACTGGCCGTCACTGAGCGCCGCGCTTTCGTCGTAGCCAGTGATGAACAGCACCCTGAGGTCGGGGTGGCGCTCGCGGCAACGTTCAGCCAACTGGCGGCCATTCAGGCCGCCGGGCAGGCCGATATCGCTCAACAGCAGGTCTGGCCGCTCGCCAGCTTGCAGGTGGGCGAGGGCGGCCGGGCCGTTCTCGAATGCATCGACCCGATAACCCAGTTCTTCCAGCACCTCGCAGACGACCACGCGCAAGGCGGCCTGGTCTTCGACCAGCAGGATACGCTGCGTGGCGCTGCTGCTTTTTTCCAGCAATGTGCGCGGTGGCCTGGGTGCCGGGGCTTCGGGGTGCTGGTGGTGGCGGGGAAGCAGCAGCTCGATGCGGGTGCCTTCGCCAAGTGTCGACAACACCCGTAGCTGCCCGCCCGACTGGCGCACGAAACCATAGGTCATCGACAAGCCCAGCCCAGTGCCGTGGCCCATCGGCTTGGTGGTGAAAAACGGGTCGACGGCGCGCTCGGCCACCTCCGCCGACATGCCATAGCCGTTGTCGCTGATGCTCAGCCGTACGTATTCGCCAGCTGGCAGTTCCAGTGTACGGGCTTGCTGGTCGTCGAGCAGCAGGTTGTCACCGAGGATATCGATCACGCCGCCGGCGGGCATGGCATCGCGGGCATTGATGCACACGTTGAGCAGGGCGCTTTCCAGTTGCGGCGGGTCGATGAAGGTCGGCCACAGCTGGCAGGGGAATTGGCTGGTCAGGGTGATGGAGGGGCCGATGGTGCGGCGCAGCAGCTCTTCCATGCCGCCCACCAGCGTGGCCACCTGCGTGGAGCAGGGCTGCAGGGTCTGCTGACGGGAGAATGCCAGCAGCCGGTGTACCAGCGAAGAGGCCCGCTGCGCCGAGTCGCTGGACAGCTTCAGCAACGGCTCCAGGGCGTCGAAACGGGATTGTTCCAGGCGCTGGCGCATCAGCTCCTGGGCACTGAGGATGCCGCCCAGCAGGTTGTTGAAGTCGTGGGCGATGCCGCCACTGAGCTGGCCGACCGCTTCCATCTTCTGTGCCTGGCGCAGGGCTTCCTCGGCCTTGGCCTGTTCTGCCAGTGCCGCATTCACCCGTTGTTCCAGTTCCTCGTTCAGGCGCTGCAGGGCCTGCTCTGCCCGTCGGCGTGCGGTGACGTCCTTGAACAGTACCGCCACCTGACGCTTTTCGGCCGGCTCTACGCGGAAGGTGGTCACCGACAACACATGGCCAGTGGCGACCAGTTCCTGCTCGAAATGCAACGGCTCGCCCGTGCGCAGCACCGCGCCATAACGAGCGACCCAATCGTCGGCCTCATCGGGCACCATCTCGCGCAGTTTCTGCCCGACCACGTTGGGGATGCCGGCGTGCTTGGCATAGGCCGCGTTGGCCAGCACATGCACATAGTCGCTCAGCGGGCCGTGCGGGCCGTCGAAGAACTCGATGATGCAGAAGCCCTCGTCCATGGTGTCGAAGAGCGAGCGGTAGAAGTCCTGGTCGTGTTGCTGATGGCTTGCCAGGCGGGCTTCCAGCAGCGCGTTCTGTTGCTGCAGGGCTTCGACTTGTTGGCGCAGTGAAAGCAGGTCGCGGGAGGGCATGCCGACGTCCGACAGTGGATGAAGCCCAGACTTTAGCGTGTTCGGCAACAGGCGAATAGCCAGTCAACGCGGGTGTGGCGCAATGCCCAGCAGCCGCTCGATCCGTTCGCCAAGGGTGCTCAGGTCGAAGGGTTTGTGCAGCAGTTCGGTGCGCCTGTCGGGCCGGGCAAAGTGCACCGTATCGGCAGCGTCGTAGCCGGTAATCAGCAATACCGGGGCATGCTCCACAAGGTTTTGGTAGGCCTCTGCAAGCTGGTAGCCGTCAACCCGCCCAGGCAGGCCGACATCGGTGATCAGCAAGTCCGGTGGCGGCCCTTCCTTCAACGATTCAAGCGCCGGGTGACCGCCCTCGAAAGCTTGCACCTGGTAGCCCAGCTCCGTCAGCACTTCGACCAGCACCAGGCGCAAGGCCGGTTGGTCCTCCACCAGCATGATCCGGCACCCGCGCGCATGCAGGGGCGCGGTGGCGGATGTGGCTGGCTCGTCGTTGCAGATTGCGGGAGCGCTCCGGTCTCGGGGCAGGTACACGTGAACGCAAGTGCCTTGCCCGGCGACGCTGTCGATCAGCAACTGCCCCCCGGACTGGCGAACAAAGCCATAGACCATGGACAATCCCAGGCCGGTGCCCTGGCCCAGTGGCTTGGTGGTGAAGAAGGGTTCGAGGGCGCGTTGCAGCACCTCACTGGACATGCCCACGCCGGTGTCCTCGACTCGAATGTGCAGGTAGTGGCCCGTCGGCAGGTCCAGGCGCTCGGCCTCGGCCGCTGCGAGATCGGCGTTCTCGCAACCGATGCGCAACGTGCCGCCCAGCGGCATGGCGTCACGGGCGTTGATGCACAGGTTGAGCAGGGCGTTCTCCAGCTGTTGCGGGTCGATGCGGATCGACCATTGCGCGGTCAGCGTGCGGTCCTGGAAGTCAATGTGCGGGCCGGTCGAGCTGCGGATCAGGTCATGCATGTCGGCGACCAGGCGCTGCACATCCACCGCTTGTGGCAGCAGCGTCTGCTGGCGCGAAAAGGCCAGCAACCGCTGCACCAGGGCTGAGGCGCGCAGTGCGTTGCTACGGCCGAGCTCGAGCATGCGGGCCGTGTCGGCAAAGCGTTGCTGGCCCAGGCGTTGCTCTGCCAGCTCCAGTGCGCCAAGCAGGCTGCCCAGCAAGTTGTTGAAGTCGTGGGCGATGCCACCGGTCAACTGGCCGACCGCCTCCATTTTCTGCGACTGGCGCAGGGCTTCTTCGGCCTGGCGCAGGCGTTCCTGCTCGGCCACGCGCTCGGTGATGTCATAGGCGAACAGGTACCCGCCCTGGACTTGCTGCTGCGCATCGTGCAACGGGTGGTAGCGAATCTCGTAATGGCGCGGGGCGTCAGGTGGGCCGAGGGTGATGGTGTCGATGAAGGCTTCGCCGGCCAGCACGCGTGGCCACACCGGTGCCAGGCGGCCCATGATGTCAGGCTGGTTGAGCAGGAACTGCGGCACGTAATCGCCGATCTGCGGCACGAAGCCACGGTAATGCGCGAAGGTTTCCCGGGCCATGCGGTTGATCGCTATCAGGCGCATGCTGCGGTCGGCAGCAAACACGTTGGCCAGGCTGTTGTCGAGCAATTCGCCCAGTAGCCGGTTGTGGGCCTGTGCTGTGTCGTCGCGCTCGGCCAGGCGAGCTTCCAGTTCTGCGACACGCGCTTGCAGCTGTGCCAGGGACGGGAGCGAATCTGCTTGCATGGCGAGGGCCCGGTGAGCGGATCGGGCAACTATAGTCGCCCACCGGGGTACCAGCCATCAGAACGAGCGGATGATCCGCCCCAGGGTTTCCATGGCCCGTTCGGCATCCTCGTGCCAGGGGCTGCCGTAGTTCAGGCGGATGCAGTTGCCGAAGCGCCGGGTGGGCGAGAAGATCGGCCCGGGGGCGATGCTGATGCCTTGGGCCAAGGCCATGTGGAACAGCTTGAGGGCGTCCATCTGTTCGGGCAGCTCCAGCCACAGGAAGTAGCCGCCGGACGGTTGGCTGACCCGCGTCTGCGCTGGGAAATGCCGGGCAATGGCCGCCAGCATGTTGGCCTGCTGGCCTTCCAGGGCATAGCGCAGCTTGCGCAGGTGGCGATCGTAGCCACCGTGCTGCAGGTAGTCGGCGATGGCCGCCTGGGCCGGCATCGAGGCACACAGCGAGGTCATCAGCTTGAGCCGTTCGATCTTCTGTGCAAAGCGCCCGGCTGCCACCCAGCCGATGCGGTAGCCGGGTGCCAGGCTCTTGGCGAACGAGCCGCAGTGCATCACCAGACCCTGGGTGTCGAAGGCCTTGGCCGGTTTGGGTGCCTGTTGCGAGTAGTACAGTTCGGCGTACACGTCGTCTTCGATCAATGGCACCTGATGACGCGCCAGCAGCTCTACCAGTGCCTGCTTTTTCGCTTCCGGCATGCTGGCGCCCACCGGGTTCTGGAAGTTGGTCATGCACCACACGGCCTTGACCGGGTGCTTTTCCAGCGTTTGCGCCAGCACGCCCAGGTCCATGCCTTCGCGCGGGTGCACAGGAATTTCCACGGCCTTGAGCTTGAGCCGCTCCAGTACCTGCAGGCAGGCATAGAAGGCGGGGGCTTCGATGGCCACCAGGTCACCGGGCTGGGTGACGGCCTGCAGGCACAGGTTCAGGGCTTCCAGCGCGCCGTTGGTGATCAGCAGCTCCTCCATCGGCAACATCAGCCCGCCAACCATGTAGCGCAGGGCAATCTGCCGGCGCAGCTGCGGGTTGCCGGGTGACAGGTCGGTCACCACCATGCGCGGGTCCATGCTGCGGCTGGCGCTGGCCAGCGAGCGCGACAGGCGTTGCAGCGGAAACAGCTCGGGGCTGGGGAAGGCCGAGCCGAACGGCACGGTGTTGGGGTCCTTGATCGAGTCGAGGATCGAGAACACCAGCGCGCTGACGTCGACATCGGTGGACTCGCTGACCGGCTGCAATGCCTGCGGTTCGCTGAACTGGCGCGGGGCGTGAGCGTTGACGAAATAGCCCGAGCGCGGCCGGGCGCGGATCAGCCCGCGCCGCTCCAGCAGGTAGTAGGCCTGGAACACGGTGGACGGGCTGACCCCGTGGGTCTGGCTGGCATAGCGCACCGAGGGCACGCGCTGGCCGGGGCCCAGCACCCCGGAGCGGATCAGTTCGGCGATGTCGTCGGCAAAGCGTTCGTAGCGTTTCATTCTGGCCTTCTGTCGAAGCCTGGCAGGCAAGGTGGAGTCAGTGTAAGGGATCAACGGTTCAGCGGTGCGACGAAGCGGCTGTGGGCCACGCTGCGGATGGCGGGGTCGTCGCGCTCGCTGATCTCGAAGCTCAGCGTCTGCGAGCTGCTGGCCGGGCGCTCGGCGAGCATCGCCACCGACACCGGCAGTTCACTCATTTCACCGGCCGGGATCATGAATGAGGTCTTGCCCTGCAGGCTGAAGCCGTCGGCGTCCAGCAGGCGCAGCTGGTAGTGCTGGGTGCTTTCGGTCTTGTTGATGACCTTGAGCAGGTAGATGTTCTCGATCTGGCCCTGGGCATTCTCGCGGAACAGGCCGCGGTCCTTGATCACATCCAGCGACACCATCGGGCGCAGCTGCAAGGCCACCACCAGCGCCGCGATCATCACCCCCAGCGCGGCGGCGTAGCCCAGCAGGCGCGGGCGCAGCCAATGGGTGCTGCCACCTTGCAGGCTGCGTTCGGACTTGTAGCCGATCAGGCCACGGGCATAGCCCATCTTGTCCATTACCCCGTCACAGGCATCGATGCACGCCGCGCAGCCGATGCACGCCATTTGCAGGCCATCGCGGATATCGATGCCGGTGGGGCACACCTGCACGCACAAGGTGCAGTCGATGCAGTCGCCCAGGCCCTGGGCGCGGAGGTCGCTGCCTTTCTTGCGCGGGCCACGGGCTTCGCCGCGACGCGGGTCATAGGCGACCGCCAGGGTGTCCTTGTCGAACATCACGCTCTGGAAGCGTGCATAGGGGCACATGTGCAGGCACACCGCTTCGCGCAGCAGGCCGGCATTGATGTAGGTGGCGGCGGTGAAGAACAGCACCCAGAACAGCGCCACGCCGCCCAGTTGCAAGGTGAACAGCTCCGCGGCCAGTGGGCGGATCGGGGTGAAGTAGCCGACGAAGGTCAGCCCGGTGAGCACGCCAATGGCCAGCCACAGGCTGTGCTTCAGCGTGCGCCGGGCCAGTTTGTTCAGGCTCCAGGGCGCGGAAGCCAGCTTGATGCGCTGGTTGCGGTCGCCCTCGGTGACCTTTTCGCACCACATGAACAGCCAGGTCCAGGTGCTTTGCGGGCAGCTGTAGCCGCACCACACGCGGCCGGCATACACGGTGATGGCGAACAGGCCAAAGGCGCAGATGATCAGCAGCGCCGACAGCAGGATGAAGTCCTGCGGCCAGAAGGTGGCGCCGAAGATATGGAATTTGCTGTTGCCCAGGTCCCACAGCACGGCCTGGCGGCCGTTCCAGTTCAGCCAGGCGGTGCCGAAGAACAGCACGAACAGGGCGCCGGCGAAGCCGATGCGCAGGTTGCGGTACAGCCCGGTGAAGCTGCGGGTATGGATGCCATTGTCGGCGCGGCGCGGCTGGGGGCTGGCTGGGGCGGTGGCGATCTCTGTGAAAGGGATTCTATCGTTCATGGCTCGGTGCTCATCAGGCCTCGATCAGGCATGAGCACTATGGCCCTGAGGCTGTTATCAGCACAGGCTCAGATTTTGCGATAAAAACCGTATCAGATTTTCGGGCAGGCCCCGCCAGGCCTCAGATTACCGAGCCTGGCGTGCTGGCCTTCAGATGCCTGCGGCTATCCACCGCACCCGCCACAGTCAGTGCATCGGCCTCGGCTTCGGTGATGGGCACACGCTGGCCGGCGAGCAGGGCCACGGACATGCGCAGCTGTTCGTCGGTGACGATTTCGATGGACGGGCCATCACCCTCGATGCGCAGGTCTTCGGCGATCAGGGTGCAGCGGCGGGTGGTTTCGTCGATTTCAATGGGCATGGGGTGGTCCTCCTGGGGGTGGTTACAGGGTGGACCGTGCTGAGGGGAGGGTTGCTGCATCAGCAGGCTGAACGGCACTTTGTCATTTGTTCGGGGGTCAACCCTTGCAGATGGCAGGCCTGGCCTCTTCGCGGGCACGCCCGCTCCCACAGGGATCTGAGAAACACCTGTGGGAGCGGGCGCGCCCGCGAAGAGGCCGGGCCTGACAACACAATGCTCAGCATGGGAAAAAAGCAATGGACCTCATCTGGCAAGCAATCCAGGCCGAATTCGCCGATATCACCGACGAGCGCGAGGTCACGCAAATCCTCGTACGCCTGCTGATGGCAGCCCTGCTCGGCGCCGTGCTGGGCTTCGAGCGCGAGCACAAGGGCAAGGCCGCCGGGGTGCGCACGCATATGCTGGTTTCGCTGGGCGCCGCGCTGTTCGTGCTGGCACCGAGCATGGCCGGGGCCGATGAGCAGGCGCTGAGCCGGGTGATCCAGGGCATTGTCGCCGGTATCGGTTTTCTGGGTGCGGGCACCATTCTCAAGGGTAACGGCCAGGACGCCAGCCATGTGAAGGGCCTGACCACTGCCGCCGGGCTGTGGATGACCGCCGCCATCGGTACGGCAGCCGGCATGGGCCGTGAAGCTACGGCGTTGATCAGCACGATACTGGCCCTGCTGGTGCTGGGCACGATGCCGTTGCTGGTGGACAAGCTCGAAGGGCAGGATGAGGGAAAGCAGGAGGAGGAAGAGGGCAGGAAGCACTGAGGGGAGCCGAAGCTCCCCTCAAAGCGTTGTTGCCTGCTCTTTTTTATTATTGGGACCGGCCTGTTGTTGTTTTTGTCAGCCTGTCCTGGTGTTGCGGGCGACCCCCATGCGGGGTCAAGAGCAAACGTATTTTTTTGAGCGCTGACCTGCCTTCATCATTGCTGATCCGAACCTGGCTGCCGCTACCTGGAGGTAGTTTTATTGTTCTGTGCCAGACCGCGGGGCGTACCCCTGAAAAGCGTGTCGACTCCAAAAAAATCTGCTTGCTACGCCTCTGCCGTGTTGTTCTTGTTATGTCAGAGCCGTTACCTGTTGTTTTTATTGGGTGTCACATTCTTTTTGTTGTTGTACCAAAGATATAGCAGGGTGCGTGCCAACTTTTGCAAATCCTTTAAAATCAAGCAGTTGGCGATTTCGGCCGAAATCGACCGGCCTGAAATTCTCCCGATTTGTTTCCCTGTTACCCGATTTTTTGCTGCAAAACGTGGGGGCGGTAACACTTCACCCACACCAATGTGACACCCGTATGACTTATTGCGCGCTGCGCGCCCGCGCTACCCGCGACCCGTTGTCGCGGCCCAGCACACTGCTGATGCGGCGGCCGGCGGCGATCAGCAGGTCCAGGTCGATGCCGGTTTCAATGCCCAGCCCCTGCAGCAGGTACACCACGTCTTCACTGGCGATATTGCCGGTAGCGCCTTTGGCATAGGGGCAGCCGCCCAGCCCGGCCACCGAGCTGTCGAACACGCTGATGCCTTCGAGCAGGCTGGCATACACGTTGGCCAGGGCCTGGCCATAGGTATCGTGGAAGTGCCCGGCCAGTTGCTCGCGCGGTACCTGTGCCGCGACCACCTCGAACAGGCGCCGGGTTTCGCCGGCGGTGCCGGTGCCGATGGTGTCGCCCAGCGATACCTCGTAGCAGCCCATGTCGTGCAGGGCACGGGCCACCGGGGCGACCTGCTCGGCGCTGACCTTGCCTTCATAGGGGCAGCCGAGCACGCACGACACATAGCCGCGCACGCGCACACCGTGGTTGCGCGCGGCTTCCATGATCGGCTCGAAGCGCTTGAGGCTGTCGCTGATCGAGCAGTTGATGTTGCGTTGCGAGAAGGCTTCGGAGGCGGCCGCGAACACCGCCACTTCCTTCACGCCGGCGGCCAGGGCGTCCTCGAAACCGCGCAGGTTGGGGGCCAGCGCCGCATAGGTGACACCCGGGCGCTGCTGGATGCCGGCGAACACTTCGGCGGAGCCGGCCATCTGCGGCACCCACTTGGGCGAGACGAAACTGCCCACTTCGATATAGGCCAGGCCCGCCTCGGTGAGGTCGTCCACCAGGCGCACCTTGTCGGCGACGCTGATGGGCTGGGCTTCGTTCTGCAGGCCGTCGCGGGGGCCTACTTCGACCAGGCGGACGTGTTTGGGCAAGGGCATGGCGGGTTTCCTGTGGCGTTCAGCGGTTGTCTTTGTTGTTCAGGGTGGCGGCCAGGGCTTGTTCGCAGCGCTCCTGGGCGGTGTCCAGCTCCAGCTGCATCTGGTGGATGTCGAGCATCTGCTGTTCCAGCTGGGCGCGGCGCTCGGCGATTTTTGCCAGCATGCTGTTGAGCTGCTTGAGGTTGCCGCTGGAGGGGTCGTACAGCTCGATCAGCTCGCGGCATTCGGCCAGCGAAAAGCCGATGCGCTTGCCGCGCAGGATGAGCTTCAGGCTGACCTTATCACGCGCCGAATAGATACGCTCCAGGCCACGACGCTCGGGGCTGAGCAGGCCCTGTTCCTCATAGAAACGGATGGCGCGGGTGGTGATGTCCAGCTCGCGGGACAGGTCGGAGATGCTGTAGGTCTGGGTGCTCATGCTGGGGCTCGGCGTGGGGTATGCGGGTATCCTGAGGGCAGGTTGACGTATACGTCAAGCAGGGGCGCGGGATGTGTGTTGCCTGTGCCGGCCTCTTCGCGGGTAAACCCGCTCCCACAGGAAGTGGACAGGCCTTGAGGGCACCGCCGTCCCTGTGGGAGCGGGTTCACCCGCGAAGAAGCCAGCACAGGCGAAAAAATTACTCAGACAACCCCAACCTGCGATACCCATTCGGTGTCTGCCCACTCAACCGCTTGAACCACCGGGCAAAATAGGTGGGGTCGGTAAACCCCAGGCTATCCGACAACTGCCCGATGCTCATCCGCGTATAGATCAGGTTGCGCCGCGCCTCCAGCAGCAACCGCTGGTGCACCACCTGCAGCGCGGTCTGCCCACTCAGCGCCCGGCACAGCTGGTTCAGCTGCAAACTCGGAATATTCAGCCGCGCGGCAAAGTCCTCCACCGACAGGTGCTCACGGTAATGCGCCTCGACCAGGCGCAGGTACTGCCCCAGCAACTGGCGGTCGCGTTCATCGCGGTTGCGCGGCGCCTGCCCCAACTGCTGGCGCCGGCTGATCCACACCATCAGCGCCGTCACCAGCGCCTCGAGCAGTGCCGCCCGCGCCGGGGCGTTGCCCTGGTACTCCTGCTGCAGGGTCTCGATCAGGCTGCGCAGGTGCACCCGGTCCCGGCCCAGCGGGTAACACGCCGCCTTCGCCAGCACCGCCAGCGGCGCGCCCAGGCGCTGCTCCAGGTTGGCCACCAGTGCCGTGCCGAAGGTCAGCACATGCCCCTGGATATCGGCGCTGAAGCGAAAGCCGTGCACGGTCATCGGCGGCACCACCTGGATCGCCGCTTCGCTGATGGCGCTGCGCACCCCCTCGACCTCCACCTCGGCCCGCCCGCGTTGCACATACAGCAACTGGAACAGCTCGGCATGCTGGTGCGGCTTGATTTCCCAGTGGTGCAAACGGCTACGCGCCGGGATCGACTCGCAGTGCAGCAGGTCGGTGCCGGGCCAGGCCTGGTTTTCGCCATACAGCTTGAACAAGGGGACGCCGGGGAGGGTGGATTTCATGCGAGCAGGCCTGTCCGTTAATCGAACGTTTTTTGTAAAAGTGCAGGTTATGCATGGAATAGCACACTTCAATGGCTGTTCTTGCCAGTAAAAATGCAAGGGCAAACCCTAACAGCAGATGCCGCCCCACTGCCAGTCCAGGGCCGGCATCGTCCGCACAGAGACAACAACAATGAAAACTCAGGTCGCAATTATTGGTGCAGGTCCGTCTGGCCTGCTGCTGGGCCAACTGCTGCACAAGGCTGGTATCGATACGGTCATCGTCGAACGCCAGACGCCCGAATACGTGCTTGGCCGCATCCGTGCCGGGGTGCTGGAGCAAGGCACGGTCGACCTGCTGCGTGAAGCCGGTGTGGCCGAGCGCATGGACCGTGAAGGCCTGGTGCACGAGGGTGTCGAACTGCTGGTCGGCGGGCGCCGCCAACGCCTGGACCTCAAGGCCCTGACCGGTGGCAAGACGGTGATGGTATACGGCCAGACCGAAGTCACTCGAGACCTGATGCAGGCACGTGAAGCCAGCGGCGCGCCGATCATCTATTCGGCAAGCAATGTCCAGCCGCACGAACTCAAGGGCGAACGGCCCTACCTGACCTATGAAAAAGACGGCCAGGTGCACCGGGTGGACTGCGACTACATTGCCGGCTGTGACGGCTTCCACGGTGTCTCGCGGCAGAGTATCCCCGAGGGCATCCTCAAGCAGTACGAGCGGGTCTACCCGTTTGGCTGGCTGGGCATGCTGTCAGACACGCCACCGGTCAACCACGAACTGATCTACGCCCACCACGAACGCGGTTTCGTGCTGTGCAGCCAGCGTTCGCACACCCGTAGCCGCTACTACCTGCAGGTACCGCTGGAAGAGCAGGTAGAGGCGTGGTCCGACGAGCGCTTCTGGGAGGAGCTGAAGGCACGCTTGCCCGAAGACGTGGCTGCACGCCTGGTCACCGGCCCGGCGCTGGAGAAGAGCATCGCGCCGCTGCGCAGCCTGGTGGTCGAGCCGATGCAGTATGGTCATCTGTTCCTGGTCGGGGATGCCGCGCATATCGTCCCGCCGACCGGCGCCAAGGGCCTGAACCTGGCGGCATCGGACGTCAACTACCTGTACCGCATCCTGGTCAAGGTGTACCGCGAAGGGCGCACCGACCTGCTGCAGCAGTATTCGCCGCTGGCCCTGCGCCGGGTGTGGAAAGGCGAGCGTTTCAGCTGGTTCATGACCCAGCTGCTGCATGACTTCGGCAGCCACAAGGACGCCTGGGACCAGAAGATGCAGGAGGCCGACCGCGAGTACTTCCTGACCTCGCCGGCGGGGTTGGTGAACATTGCCGAGAACTATGTAGGGCTGCCGTTCGAAGAAGTGGCCTGAGGTCCTGTGCTGCCTGCCCTGGCCTCATCGCCGGCAAGCCAGCTCCCACCTCGACCGCATCGGCCTCGAGCCAGGCGCTATCCCTGTGGGAGCTGGCTTGCCGGCGATGAGGCCAGGACAGGCAGCACAGGACAGTTGCTCCCACAGGGACCGCGTATAGCTTGGAGTCGATGCGGTCCTGGTGGGAGCTGGCTTGCCGGCGATCACGGGCGAAGCCCGTGCCATGCAACCTTGCCTAGCGGGCCAGTAACGCCTCCATCTCCTGATACCCCCGCTGCCGCGCATGCTCCAGCGCGGTCACCCCGTCCTTGTCGGCAATCTGCCGATCCGCCCCGGCCGCCAGTAGCCGGCGCACGATCTCCACATGCCGCGGCCCGCCGTCACCGAGGATCACCGCCTCCAGCAGCGCAGTCCAGTGCAGGCGGTTGAGATGGTTCACGTCCACCCCGGCATCGATCAGCAGCTGCACGGTCTCGACATGCCCGCGTTCGGCGGCGGGTATCAGCGCAGTGCCTCCATACCGGTTGGTGCTCTTGAGGTCGGCACCGTGGCTCAAGGTCAGCCGCAGGATGTCGTTCAGGCCACGCGCCCCGGCATACAGGTACGGGCTGTCGTCGATGTTGTCCTTGGCATTCACATCGGCACCGGCCTCGATCAGCGCTTTCGCGGCCGCAACCTGGTTGCCATGGGTGGCCACCAGCAGGGCAGTGCGCCCTTGCTCGTCACGGCTCTCCAGCTGCGCACCTTGTGCCAGCAGTTGTTGCAGGGTGCGCACATCATCGTGACGGGCAGCGTTGTGCAGGCGGTTGTCCATGGCAGTGCTCTCGGCGTGGGCGGCGAGGCTGGTGCACAGGGCGAACAGCATCGCAGCAAGTAGTGAACGCATGGGGGCAGGCTCCTCGATGACCTGCCCGCATCCTAGAAAAAACACGCCAGGGCTTGAAGTTAAGTTTGCGCATGACAGACAGTGCCTTGCTGAATAGGTAATGGCAGGAAGCACAACGATGACATTCTCCACCCCCCTGATGGGCGCCTTGTGCCTGGTAGCTGCCAGTGGCTGGGCCTGTGCCGACCAGGTGCTGCCCGCACCACCGGAACTGGCCTCCGGCTACCGCACCGGCCTGCAGCCGGTGCATGCCAGCCGGCACATGGCCGCAGCTGCCAACCCGCTGGCCAGCGAGGCGGGGCGGGCGATGCTGCGGGCCGGTGGCAGCGCCATCGACGCGGCCATCGCCATGCAGATGGTGCTGACCCTGGTCGAACCGCAATCCAGCGGCATTGGCGGCGGGGCGTTCATCCTCTACTGGGATGGGCAGCGCGTACAGGCGTTCGATGGCCGCGAGGCAGCCCCGGCGGCGGTGACGGAAAACCTGTTCCTGCAAGCCGATGGTTCACCGATGCCATTCAGGGCGGCGCAGATCGGCGGGCGTTCGGTGGGCGTACCGGGGGTTCTGCGTGCCCTGAAGCTGGCCCATGAGCAGCACGGCAAGCTGCCCTGGCGCGACCTGTTCGCCCCGGCCATTGCGCTGGCACGTAACGGTTTCGCGGTTTCCGAGCGCCTTCACACGCTGGTGGCGGGCGACCCGTTCATTGCCCGTTCACCCGCCATGGCCCGCTACTTCCTGGATGAACAGGGCAAGCCACTGGCGGTGGGGGCTACCTTGCGCAACCCCGAGCTTGCGCAAACCTTCGAGCAGATTGCCGCGCACGGCCCCGAAGTGTTCTACAGCGGCGAGATCGCCGAAGCCATCGTCGCCAAGGTGCGCAGCCATGCCAATGCCGGCTACCTGTCGTTGCAGGATATGCAGCAATACCGGGCCAAGATGCGCGAGCCGCTGTGCGGCCCCTACAAGGCCTGGCGCATCTGTGGCATGCCACCGCCGTCGTCGGGCGGGGTGACAGTGCTGCAGACCCTGGGCATCTTGGAGGCACTGCAACGGGCTTCGCCAAAGCGCGACCTTGCTGCCATGCGGCCGCTGCGCACTTCGTCGGTTGCCGGGCTGGAAGCCCCGCCGCTGGCCGTGCACCTGGTTGCCGAGGCCGAGCGCCTGGCCTATGCCGACCGCGCCCAGTACCTGGCCGACAGCGATTACGTGCCGGTGCCGCTCAAGGCCCTGACCGACTCCGCGTACCTGGCCAGCCGCGCTGCGCAGGTCGGCGAGTACAGCATGAAACGCGCCCGCCCGGGCCAGCCGCAGGGGGCCGACCTGGCCCTGGCGCCTGACCGCTCGCCGCTGCGCATATCCACCTCGCACCTCAGTGCGGTGGATGACCGCGGCCAGGCCCTGGCCATGACCACTTCGGTGGAAGCAGCGTTCGGCTCGCACCTGATGGTCAAGGGCTTTTTGCTCAACAACCACCTGACCGACTTCTCGTTCATCCCCCGGGAACAAGGCAAGCCTGTGGCCAACCGGGTGCAACCGGGCAAACGGCCACTGTCGGCCATGGCGCCGACCCTGGTGTTCTCGCAAGCTTCCGGCGAGCTGGTGGCCAGCCTGGGCTCGCCCGGCGGCTCGCAGATCATCGGCTACGTGAACAAGGCGCTGATCGGCCTGCTGGATTGGCAGCTCGACCCGCAGCAGGCCGCCGGCCTGCCCAACTTCGGCAGCCGCAATGCCGGCACCGAAGTAGAGGCGGGGTTGGCCAGCCCGGCACTGATCCGCCAGTTGGCAGCCTGGGGGCATGAGGTGACGCCGATGACCATGACCAGTGGCATGCAGATCATCCAGCGCAGTGGCGAGGGTTGGTCGGGTGGTGCCGACCCTCGGCGCGAAGGCGTGGCAGTCGGCGACTAGCGGTGCGCGTTGCGGTGCAGCAGGTGGCGTGGTAGAAGTCAGTCTTGCCATTCAGAAGTTGAATATCAAGATGTCCATCAGCGTGAAATCGAATAGGGCCCTGTTCGACCTCGACCTGTTGCGTGCCATTGTCGTGGTGGCCGATTGCGGCAGCTTCACCACGGCTGCTGCGCGCCTGCACTCCACTCAATCGACCATCAGCCAGAAGGTGCGCCGCCTGGAGGATATGGTTGGCCACCGTCTGCTGGTGCGTGGCAATCGCGACGTGCTGCCGACCGACGCCGGGCAGACCCTGCTCGGCTATGCCCGGCACATGCTGGCCCTCAACGACCAGATGCTCGAAGCCTTGGCCGGGGCGATGGTTGGCATGACCGTGCGCCTTGGCGTGCCCGAGGACTTCGTGGGCGGGCGTACTACCAATGCATTGTCGGCGTTCAGCCGGCTGCACCCGCAGGTGAAGCTGGAAGTAACCAGCGGCCTGTGCCGCGACCTCAGCCAGGCCTACGACAACGGTGAGCTCGACCTGGTGTTGCTCAAGCAGCGGCGCAACAGCCGCGAAGGCGTGGCCTGCTGGCCCGAACGCCTGCAGTGGATCGACAGCGCGCGCACGCCCGCCTTCGAACTGGACCCGATCCCGCTGGTGACCTTCCCGCCCCGTGGCCTGTACCGCGACGACATGATCACCGCCATCGAAGGCATGGGTCGGCGTTGGCGCATCAGCTTCACCAGCTCCAGCCTCAGCGGCATCCAGGCAGCGGTCGCCGATGGCATGGGTATCAGCCTGCTGCCGCCACGGGCGGCCACTGGCGAGCACCGGGTGCTGGGGGCAGGGCAAGGGCTGCCGGAGGTCGACAGCTATGAAATCGTCATCGTCCACCGGCCGACGGCGGATGTGATGGTCAAGGCGTTGGCCGAGGTGATGACGCAATTGCTTGCGGGTGGCGGGATCTGACAGGGTTGGGGCCGCTTTGCGGCCCATCGCCGGCAAGCCAGCTCCCACAGGGTTTGCGTATGGCATTGAGGCCAATGCGGTCACGGTGGGAGCAACTGTCTTGTGTTGCCTGTCCTGGCCTCATCGCCGGCAAGCCAGCTCCCACAGGGTTTGCGTATGGCATTGAGGCCAATGCGGTCACGGTGGGAGCAACTGTCTTGTGTTGCCTGTCCTGGCCTCATCGCCGGCAAGCCAGCTCCCACAGGGTTTGCGTATGGCATTGAGGCCAATGCGGTCACGGTGGGAGCAACTGTCTTGTGTTGCCTGTCCTGGCCTCATCGCCGGCAAGCCAGCTCCCACAGGGTTTGCGTATGGCATTGAGGCCAATGCGGTCACGGTGGGAGCAACTGTCTTGTGTTGCCTGTCCTGGCCTCATCGCCGGCAAGCCAGCTCCCACAGGGTTTGCGTATGGCTTGAGGCCAATGCGGTCGAGGTGGGAGCTGGCTTGCCTGCGATGGGCTGCGCAGCAGCCCCAAAAAATTGCAGCATCAACGCTAGCTTCTGGGCGACAAATGAATCCCGGCAATCATGCAGCGCACCGAGCCCCCTGCCATCTCGATGGTCGGCACATCGAGTGGCACCAGCCGCGCCGAGCGTTCGATGCGCTGGCGCTGTTCGCCGGTCAGGCTGTCGAAGGCCTTGCGTGACAGCGCCAGGATGCGCCCGTCACGCCCGGACAGTTCGATGGCATTGCCGGCGAACTGACTGATCTGCCGGTTGCTCAGGTCGATCACATCGCGGCCCGACTCAAGCAGGCGCATGCGCACTTCCTCGGCCCGCGCCTTGTTGGTGAAGGTGCCAAAGCCCACCAGCGCAAACTCCGTCGCCACGCACATCAGCACATTGGTGTGGTAGATCGGCGTGCCTTGTTCATCGGCGGTGTCGAACACCATCGGCTCGAAGTTGAAGTGCGTACTGAAGCGCTCCAGGGCAATCGGGTCGGCGCGGTTGGAGCGCGCGGTATAGGCCACCCGCGACAGGTGGTCGAAGACCATGGCGCCGGTCCCTTCAAGGAACAGTTCGTCCTGCTCCAGCCCCGAATAGTCGATCACATCCTGCACCCGGTACTCATGCTTGAGCATCTCGATCACATCGGCGCGCCGTTCGCGGCGGCGGTTGCGCGAGTACATCGAGTAGATCGCGATGTGCCCCCCGGGGTGGGTGGAGAACCAGTTGTTGGGGAATACCGAGTCGGGGGTGTTGTGCTCGCCGAAGTCGTCGAACAGATGCACCCGCACGCCCTCGGCCTCGAGCCTCCCGGCAGCCTGGGTGACCTCATCGCGTGCCACCTCGGCCAGGGCCTGGGCGGCGATGTCGGGGTTGCTGCGCTGGAACGAGTTGTCGGCTGCGGTTTCCGGGTTGGGGGTGAAGGCATGCGGCCTGACCATGACCACTGCTGCAGGTGCCTGAATGGAACGCGTTGGAAATGCCATGTGAAATACCAGGTTGGGAGCAGGGTTAGGCAACGCGTCGGATGCGGCTTTTGGCAGCGCGACCGCGGGTATGGCTGAACAGGTCCTTGGGGTCATCCTCCACCCAAGGCACCAGGTCGATCTTGCTGCCCATGCCGCGTTTTTCGGTCTGCTGTAGTACGTACCGTAGTACGGTGTAGTCCTCCAGGGCGAAGCCCACCGAGTCGAACACCGTGACCTGGGTGTCACTCTGGCGGCCCTCGGTCTCGCCGCACAGCACACGCCACAGGTCGACCACCGGGAAGTCCGCCGGCAACTGCTGGATATCACCTTCGATGCGGGTTTGCGGCTCGTACTCGACGAACACCCGGGCGCTGCGCAGCACATCGGCATGCAGTTCGGTCTTGCCCGGGCAGTCGCCACCCACGGCATTCAGGTGCATGCCGGGTTCGAGCATGTCGGGGGTGATGATGGTGGCGTAGGCCTTGTCGGCGGTCACCGTGGTGATGATGTCCACGCCTTTCACCGCTTCTGCCACCGAGCCGGCGCGGCGGATGGTCAGGCCGCTGTATTCCTTGAGGTTGGCGATCAGCTTGGCGGTGGCCTGCGGGTCGGTGTCGTAGGCGACGATTTCTTCGATGCCCAGGTGCTTGTGGAAGGCCAGTGCCTGGAATTCGCTTTGCGCACCGTTGCCGATCAGCGCCATCTTGCGCGAGTTCGGCCGGGCCAGCGCCTGCGCTGCCATCAGCGAGGTGGCCGCAGTGCGCAGGGCGGTGGCGATGGTCAGTTCGGACAGCAGCACCGGGTAGCCGGTATCGACATCGGCCAGCACGCCGAAGGCCATCACCGTATGCAGGTCGCGGGCGGTGTTGGCCGGGTGGCCATTGACGTATTTGAAGGCATAACGGCTGTTGTCGGCGACCGGCATCAGTTCGATCACGCCGACTTCCGAATGGCTGGCAACACGCGCGGATTTATCAAACTCCTGCCAGCGTTTGTAATCTTCGCGAATGGCTGCGGCCAGTTCGCCAATGAACGGCGCTACGCCAATGTCATGTACCAAGTCCGACATGGTTGGAACATCAATGAAATACGTCATGCTCTTGCACCTTATTATTGCGCTTTCACTCCAGTGGCCTGCGGGGTGAACGCTTGAGATTGTTGAAGTGGCGTGAACATTTTGATGAAAGGTTGCGTCAAGATGAAGAGAGCAGGTTGCCAGTTTCATCAACTTTCTAGACAATCTGCCACCCCAAAATAGCAATCTGATTATTTGGCAGGCATCCATGGATACTATCGATCGGGAACTGATTGCGCTGTTGCGGGACAACGCGCGCACCCCCGTGCTGACCCTGGCGAAGAAGCTCAAGGTAGCCAGGGCAACCGTGCAAAACCGCATCACCCGGCTCGAAGAGCAGGGCGTGATCATTGGCTACACGGTACGCCTGCGCTCCGATGCGCTGGAGCAGGGTGTGCGGGCCATCACCAGCATCGGCATCAGCGGCCACCACGCCGCAGAGGTCAAGCACGCGCTGCGTGGGCATCCCAACGTGGTGGCCATCCATACCACCAATGGCCGCTGGGACCTGATGGCAGAGCTGCGTGCCGACACCCTCGAGGCCTTCGACCGGGCGTTGAACACCATCCGCTCGATACCGCACATCGAAAACACCGAGACCAGCATCCTGCTCTCGACCTACAAGATGTGACCGCTGGGTCAGGCCTTGTGGCAGGTGCATTGTGCAAACTGTCACCCAGGCTTTTCACACTGCACAAAATCCCTTTGGCTGTGTGCATTCTGTAGCGTTCCGCTTGACCCGGGCCGCTGGCAGAATGAAACGGCTTTCGCGGGACTGTATCGGGCGCGCCACTCTGGTGCGTTTCAATAGAATAAGTAAGCCCGCTGCGAAGTTGCATCGGGAACTGTTCTTCATCTGTGTCAATACCCACGCTTCGACAGTCTTGAATGACTAAAAGCCTGCACTTGAGTACCAACTAACTGGTGCGGCGCGGGGCGCTGAGGTTTTACAAAAAAAGAATAAGAGGTCAACTATGCAGCAAACGTGCAACGCGCAAAGCGCAGTTCCGGAAGATGGCCGCGTGCTCAAGCGCCGGCTGGAAAACCGGCATATCCAGCTTATTTCGATCAGTGGCGCAATTGGCACCGGCCTGTTCATGGGCTCGGGCAAGATCATTGCGCTGTCCGGCACGTCGATCATCCTGGTGTACGCCATCATCGGCTTTTTCGTGTTCTGCGTCATGCGGGCCATGGGCGAGATGCTGCTGGCCAACCTGCAGATGGAATCGTTCGCCGACCTGGTGCACAACTACCTGGGGCCAAGGGCCGGTTACATCCTCAGTTGGTCGTACTGGCTGAGTTGGGTGGTCGCGGCGGTGGGCGATGTGGTGGTAGTGGCGGGGTTCGTGCAGTACTGGTACCCGGATGTACCCACCTGGCTACCGGCATTCGCCACCATGTTCCTGCTGCTGGGGCTGAACATGCTGGCGGTGAAAGCGTTTGGCGAGGTGGAGTTCTGGTTCGGCCTGATCAAGATCGTGGCCATCGTGCTGCTGGTGGTAACCGGCCTGGTGATGGTCGCCACCTCCTACACCTCGCCGGCCGGGGTGACCGCCTCGTTCAGCCACCTGGTGGCCCCGGGCGTGGTCATGCCGCATGGCATCCTCGGTTTCCTCGCCGGGTTCCAGATCGCCATATTCTCCTTTGTCGGTACCGAGCTGATCGGCACCGCAGCCGCGGAGGCCAAGGATCCGGAGCGGACCTTGCCCAAGGCCATCAACACCATCCCGGTGCGTATCCTGCTGTTCTACATCTGCTCGCTGGTGTGCATCATCAGTGTCATCTCCTGGGCCAATGTGCCGGCCAATCGCAGCCCGTTCGTCGAACTGTTCCTGCTGGGTGGGTTGCCCGCTGCCGCTGGCATCATCAACTTCGTGGTGCTGACCTCTGCGGCCTCGTCGGCCAACAGTGGCGTGTATTCTGGCTCGCGGATGCTCTACGGCCTGTCTCACCAGCAGCAGGCACCGCTGGCGTTCGGGCGGTTGTCGGGCTCGGGTACGCCGGTGCGCGCGCTGGTGTTCTCGGGGGTGTGCATGGCGATTGCACTGACGCTGCTGTTCGTGATCCCCGAGGTGATGACCGTGTTCACCCTGGTGTCGACCATTTCCGCGGTGATGATCATCGTTACCTGGTCGCTGATCCTGCTGTCCTACTTCGCCTATCGCCGGCAGGATCCGCAGGCGCATGAGCAGTCGAAGTTCAAGCTGCCTGGTGGCAAGGTCACAGCTGCGCTATCGCAGCTGTTTCTGATCTTCGTGCTGTGCCTGCTGGCGCTGGAGCCGGACACCCGTACCGCGCTGTACGTGATGCCGCTGTGGTACGCAGGCCTGTTGCTGGCCTATCGGCGCAGAGCCAGGGCCTGTGCTCGGCCGCAGGCAGCTACTGCCGCTTAGCACTTTGGGGCTGCTGTGCAGCCCATCGCCGGCAAGCCAGCTCCCACAGGTACTGCGCAGGTTTAAGGGCTGTGGTCCACCTGTGGGAGCTGGCTTGCCGGCGATGGGCCGCAAAGCGGCCCCAGTTACTTGTTCAGCTGGCAGGCAAAGTATCGCGCAGCCAGTCCACCAGCCCCAGAATGGTCGGGGTAGTGGTGCGCCCGTGAGGCACCACCAGGTAATAGGCCTCTCGCGGCCGCACCACCAGGTCGGTCAGGCGCACCAGTTCGCCGGACGCCAGCAGGTGGTCGAGCATGCGCCCCCAGCCCAGTGCCACGCCATGCCCATGCAGTGCGCCCTGGATGGTGTCGGTATACAGCTGGCAGCGCAGGTTGTAGTGCAGCTTCGGCGGGTTGCCGCCCAGTGCGCGGAACCAGGTGGGCCAGGTCATCCAGCCTTCGGTGGTGGCATCGGCATCCAGCAGGTCGGCCCGGTACAGCGCCTCCAGCGAGTCCGGCAGCGGGTTGTGCGCCAGCCAGGCCGGCGAGCACACCGGGAAGATCTCTTCATCGAACAGGTGCAGGGCAATGCCGTCTTCCCAGCGGCCATTGCCATAGCGCACTAGCAGGTCGACATCGTGGTTGCGCAGGTCGCCGGTGAACATCTGCGTGGCCAGGCGCAGGCGCACCTGGGGCAGGGCGCTGCGCAGGCTGCCCAGGCGCGGCATCACCCGCAACTGGGAGAAGGTGGCGGTGGAGCTGAGCACCAGTTCCTGTTCGCTGTCGCCTTCGCTGAGGCGGTCGAAGACCGAGGCGATCTTCTGCATGGAATCGGAAACCACCGCGTACAGCGCCTGGCCCTCGCTGGTCAGGCGGATGCCGCGGTGCAGGCGCTGGAACAGTTGGCGGCCGAGGTTTTCTTCAAGCTGCCTGACCTGCTTGCTGACCGCGGCCTGGGTGACGCCCAGCTCCTGGGCGGCCAGGGTGAAACTGGTGTGGCGGGCTACCGCTTCGAATTCGAGCAGCGCGGTCATCGACGGGATGATGCGCCGGTAGCCTTTATGCGTGTTGCCATTTTCTTGTGTTTTCATGTGACGTCCTGGCCAGGCGCGGCGCGCTGGTCCGCGCCGCGCGGGCACAGTGGCAGAAAAAGCGCGATGGCGGTAGCCCGAAAGGGCCGTTGGAGCAACTGTCTTGTGTTGCCTGTTCTGGCCTCATCGCTGGCAAGCCAGCTCCCACCTCGATTGCATCGACCTCGAGCTTTGCACAGTATCTGTGGGAGCAACTGTTGCGCATCAAATCCTGGGGCCGCGTTGCGGCCCTTTCGCGACACAAGGCCGCTCCCACAGGTACAGCGACAACCTCGAGAGCAACGCTGTACCTGTGGGAGCTGGCTTGCCGGCGATAGGGCCGCAAAGCGGCCCCCGTGCGCAGATCGATCAGGCGGTGCCGATCTCCCCGCCATCGATACGCTGGATCACCACCGTCGCAGCCCGCGGCCTTACCGTGGTTCCTGCCGGGGTGGCATCGGTGGCCTTGTCGGTATACGGCCAGTTATCCGGGTGCTGGATGTTGACGAACAGCGTCTTGTTGTCCGGGGTAAAGGTAATCCCGGTCACTTCGCAGCCATTCGGCCCGACGAAGAAGCGGCGCAGGTCCACCTGGTTCTGTGCGTTCACCGGCACCTGCTTGCCGCTGGCATCCACCAGGTTGGTGGGGATCACTGCCAGCAGCTGGTCGTTGGTGTAGTCGGTCACGGTGCTCTCGCCGTTGTCGGTCTCGAACCACAGCACGCCACGGCTATCGAAGCTCATGCCGTCCGGGCTGGCGAACTGGTTCAGTTCGGTCAGGCCGGAGCGGTTGATGTCGGCAGTGCCGGCAGCGTTGGCGCCGAACACGAAGATGTCCCAGGTGAAGCTCAGCTGGTCGTCGCTGTCGTGCCAGCGGATGATGTGGCCGTGACGGTTCGGGCCGCGTGGGTTGGCTGCATCGACCTTTTCTGGTGTGCGCGCGCTGTTGTTGGTCAGGGTCAGGTACACGTCGCCGTTGAGCGGGTTGACCGTGGTCCATTCCGGGCGGTCCATCGGCGTTGCGCCCACGGCATCGCCAGCACCACGGGTGTTGAGGATGATGCCCGGCAGGTCGCCATACAGTGCGCCCAGGGTACTGCCGCCAGTGGTGGCGGTGGCCACGTCCAGCAGCAGCCATACGCCAGTGCCGTCGGCATTGAAGCGGGCCACGTAGAGCTTGCCCTGGTCGAGGTACTTGGCACCGGTGGCCAGGCGGTCGGCCGGGTTGGCGTCGGCGGCGTCCCACACCGCGGTGGACACCCACTTGTACAGGTACTCGTTGTTCGAGTCGTCACCCATGTACCACACCAGCGGCTTGCCGGCGACGGGCAGGCCCGGGGCGCAGCCTTCGTGGCGGAAGCGGCCCAGCGCCGTGCGCTTGGTGGCCAGGGTGTTGCTGTTGTACGGATCGATTTCGACGATATAGCCGTAGGTGCTGGCTTCGTTGCGGTAGTCGTCGGTGGCGCTGGCGCCTTTGACGGTGACGTCGAAACGGGCGAATTCGTCGGCCACTTCGCTGCTGTCACCGGCCGCGGTTTCCCACTTGTACTGGCCGCTGGAGGTGCCCACGCCAATGCGGCGCTGGTCTTCGGGGCGGGTGCCCTTGTTGACGAAGATGCCTGGCCAGTTCTCTTCACAGGTCAGGTAGGTGCCCCACGGGGTGTAGCCGTTGCCGCAGTTGTTGTTGGTGCCGCGGCAGTGGGTGCCAGCGGTGGAGTACTTGGTCTTGACGTGTTCGGTACCCCGCAGCGGGCCGGTGATTTCCATGCGCGAGGCGGTAGTGAAGCGGCGGTTGAGCGGGTCGTTGTCGACCACCTGCCAGCGGCCGCCGATTTTCTGCAGGCGCACCACGCCGGCGCCGTGGGCGTTGATTTCCTTGCGCACTTCCTCGACCGGGCGCTTGCCGTTCACATCGGTGGTCGGGCCGGCCGGGTGCAGGGCGGCGGTGTCGATGTACTCGAAGTTGATCGCCAGCAGGCCGTCTTCGGAGCTGCCATTGATGGGGAAGAAGTGCATGCCGTCATGGTGCATGCCCATGGCGTTGGCCTGGTCGGTCGAGGTGTTGCTGCCGTCGGACTTCCACGGGTTGCCGTTGCTGTTGATCGGCGTGCCCCAGGGCGCCAGCACGTAGGCGCTGTAGCCGGCGGCAACCACGCAGGCGTCGGTGCGCGAGCCCGGGATGGACTGGAAGCCCAGTGCCAGTTTCGGCACTTCCGGCTCAGTCACGGGTGGCTCGGTGACCGGCGGCTCGGTGACCGGATCATCGTGATCGGAACCACCACCGTCGAAGCAGCCTGTCAGGCCGGTACCGGCAATCATGGCGATGGCGGCGCCCAGGCTGCCGCGCATCACGCTGCGGCGGCTCAGGTAGGCGTCCATGACGTTGGCCATCGGCAGGTTGCCGCTTTGGTTCCGGTCCAGGTTGTCGCCGGTATCTCGACTCATCAGGGTGTCCTTATGTTGGCTGAGTTAGAGGAAACCGCGACTTTAGTGCGCAAATATGATGATTCATTGGCAGAAATGTTAAGGGGGTTTTAAAACAACCTGCTCTTAGAAGCGTGCTGTACAGATCACTTTGGAATGGCTGTCGGATTTCTGCCATCAAACTGTAATGCCAACGCCGCAACATCCGGGGCCCTGAATGAACATGGATAAGGATGGCGGGTTCGATGGCAAGCAGTGTGCACAGGCGCGAAGTGATCGGCTGGATGGGTATCGGTGCTTTGGCTCCGTTGCTCGGCGCCTGCTCCGCCTTCCCTGGGCAGCAGGGCGGCAACGCCAGCCTCGACCTGCTGTATGTGGCCGATACCCTCGATGCCCGCCAGCCTGGCCAGGCGGTGGTGCCGGCAACCCGCCTGGGGCCGGTCAGCCACCTGGGCCGCGCCCCATGGATGACCGGCAGCAGTGCCAGCATCGCCTACCCGCAACTGGCGCCGCTGCTCGATACCAGCCAGGCTGCATCTGCCCAGCTGGGCGGCTACGCGGTGCTGGCGGCGTTGCTCGAGCAGCTGCGCGGCGAGGCTGGGGCGGGCAACAGCCTGACCCTGGAAAACGGCCAGGGCTGGAATGGCAGTGGCCTGGCCTACCTGACCCAAGGCGAAAGCGGCCTGCAGGGCAGCCAGCTGCTGGGCAGCGAAGCGCGGGTCAGCAGCGACGAGCGCGTGCTGTGGCCACAGCGCAGCCCGGCGCTGTATCGCCAGGCTGGCGCCGTTACCCTGGGCGCCGGGCTGGCAGACACGCAACGCCTGGCGTTGGGCCTGGAAGCCTTGCACGTCTTCGAACGCGGCGGTGCACGTATTGCCGTGGTCGGCGTGACCGACCCCTACGCCCAGGACCAGAAAGCCTCCCTTAAACAGTGGTACCAGTCATTGCAGCCGGTGTTCGAACAGGCCCGGCGCGAGGCCGACCTGGTGGTGGCCATGGCCGATGTCGGTACCGGGCCGGGCCTGTGGCTGGCCGAGCGGGTGCCGCAGATCGACGTGCTGCTGTGCGCCCGCGGCCAGGACCTGTGGCCAGCGCCGGTCGAGGTGAGCCAGGCCAGCGGCCGCCGCGTGCCGGTGCTGTTCGCCGGTTGCCGGGGCAGTGGCGCCTTCCGCCTGCGCTGTCAGCGCGTGGCCGGGCTGTGGCAGTTCGACGGGCGTTTCTTCCCGGCCTTTGAGCAACAGCTGGCACCCGCCGCGCAGCAGCGTGTCGGGGCATTACAGGCAGAATTGCGCCAGCAGCGCGCCGGCCACGCGGCCTGGCTCGATCAACCGCTGGCCCGCGCGCCCCAGGCGCTGTGGCGCCGCGATACCCGAGGCGGCAGCTGGGACCGCCTGCTGCATCAGGCCCTGGCCGACGACAGCAGCATGCCGGTGTTGCTGCCGGGCCTGCGTTACGACTACCCGCTGCCCGCCGGGGCGGCCATTACCCGCGAACACCTGATCAGCCTCACCGGTGGCTACCCGGCACCGGTGGTCGAAGCGCCGGCCCGGCAGGTCGAGCAAGTTTTGGAGAACGCCGCGGAGCAACTGTTCGGCGACCCGCTGCTGCTGGACAACAGCCAGGACCTGCCGCGCTGGCAGGGCCAGGCCTGGCGTGTCAGCTACAGCCCGCAAGGCAAGCGCATCAGTGGCCTGGAACCGGTGCAGGGCCTGTGCCGCACCTTTGGCCTGCAATTCGAAACCCAGGCCGGCGAGCCGCTGTGGCAACGGGTCGAAGCCTGGCTCGCCCGCCAGGCGAGCGACTGGCAACTGGCGCCGCTGCAACTGCCCGAAGTGCGCTATGTGCAGGGGCACCCGGGCTGGCACCCAAGGCAACTGGCCTCGTGATGCTCGCCCCGCGCCTGCTGACTGGCGCTGGCCTGACCCTGGCCGGCTGGCTGGCCGCCCAGTGCGTGCTGCAACTGGGCCGCCAGCCGCAACCGGCCACTGCGCCTGCCGCGCCCGACAAGCCGCTGCCTGGCTTGATGGTTGGCCATTGGCAGGTACCCGTCGACGACGGTGCCATCGCCATCACCCGCCTGCCGTTGCAATACCTGGGTGGCCTCAAGGCCCAGCCGCTGGCCTCCAGCGTGGTGGTGCTGCGCTATGGCGAGCAGGTGCGCACCTTGGCCCGCGGCCAGCGCCTGGCACCAGGGATCGTGCTGCAGGACATCGACAGCGATGGCCTGATTTTCAACAACCAGGGGCGGCGTGAACGCCTGCCCTGGCCGCCACGCTCCGCCGTGACCGGCTTCAAGCGGCAAGGATGAACGATGCCTGTTAGATATTGCGTGGCGGCCGCGCTGAGCCTGGCCCTGTCCATGGCCTGTGCTGAAGAGCCGGTGTTCGACGACAACGGCACGCCCATGTACGAGGTGAACTTCGTCGACACCGAACTGGGCGAGTTCATCGACAGCGTGTCGCGCATCACCGGCACCACCTTCATCGTCGACCCCCGGGTCAAGGGCAAGGTCACCGTGCGCACCGTCGACCTGCACGACGCCGATGCCATCTACGACATCTTCCTGGCCCAGCTGCGCGCCCAGGGCTACGCCACTGTCGACCTGCCCAACGGCAGCGTGAAGATCGTTCCCGACCAGGCCGCTCGCCTGGAGCCGGTGCCGGTGGAGGCGGGAGGGCAGCAGGGGGAAGGCAGCGACAGCGTGGCCACGCGGGTATTCAATGTGCGCAACGCCGCCAGCGAGCAGGTGCTGGGCATTCTCAAGCCCCTGATCGACCCACGGGTCGGTGTGATCACACCTTATCCGGCGGCGCACCAGTTGGTAGTTACCGACTGGCGCAGCAACCTGGAACGTATCGCCAGCTTGCTGCGCCAGCTTGACCGCCCCCAGGACGCACCAGGCAGCGGCAGTACCCAGGTCATCTACCTGCGCCATGCCAATGCTGGCGAAGTGGTCAAGGTGTTGCGCGGGCTCAGCCAGGAAGGCATGGCACCCTCTGAAGGTGCGGGCGAAGCAGAGGGCAAGGACAGGCCCGTAGTGCCTGTCGCCGGAGGCTCGGGCATCCGCCTGGAATACGAAGAAGGCACCAACGCCGTGGTCATGGTCGGCCCCGACAGCGAGCTGGCCGCTTACCGCGCCATCGTCGAGCAGCTGGACATCCGCCGTGCCCAGGTAGTGGTGGAAGCGATCATTGCCGAGGTATCCGACAGCAGCGCCCAGGAACTGGGCGTGCAGTGGCTGTTCGCTGACGAGAAGTTCGGTGCCGGTATCGTCAATTTCGGCAGCAACGGGGTAAACATCGCCAGCATCGCCGGGGCCGCAGCCAGCGGCGACAACGAGGCCCTTGGCGATTTGCTGTCCAGCACCACCGGCGCCATGGCGGGTATCGGCCATTTCGGCGGCGGCTTCAACTTCGCCATGCTGGTCAACGCGCTGAAGGGCAAGAGCGGCTTCAACCTGCTGTCCACGCCCACCTTGCTGACCCTGGACAACGCCGAGGCGTCGATCCTGGTCGGCCAGGAAGTGCCCTTCGTCACTGGATCGGTGACGCAGAACAATGCCAACCCGTACCAGACCATCGAGCGCAAGGAAGTCGGGGTGAAGCTGCGCATCAAGCCGCAGATCAACATCGACAACAGCGTGCGCCTGGACATCGTCCAGGAAGTGTCGTCGATTGCCGACACCACGGCTGCCAGCGACGTGATCACCAACAAGCGCGAGATCAAGACCAAGGTCATGGTCGAGGACAACGGCCTGGTGATCCTCGGCGGCCTGATCAGCGACGAACTGAGCACCAGCGACCAGCGCGTGCCGCTGCTTGGCGATATCCCTTACCTGGGCCGGCTGTTCCGCTCCGACGCCACCAAGAACACCAAGCAGAACCTGATGGTGTTCATCCGCCCGCGCATCCTGCGTGATGGGCCGAGCCTGGCCGGGCTCAGTGAAGACAAGTACCGCACCTTGCAGCAGACCACACCGCTGCAGTTGCCCGACCTTGCGGATGCGCAAAACGCTACGCCGTTGCTGCAGGTGTTCCCCTCCAGCCGCGCACGGCTGGAAGGCGGTGACTGGTGATGCTGCCTTATCGCCAGGCACGGCAGAGCGGGGTGGCCATGGCCCCTGCGGAGCAGGGCTGGCAGCTATGGTTGCGGCACGACGCCGATAGCGCCCAATTGCAGGAGCTGCTGCGCGTGCACGGCCAGCCCAGCCTGCTCGAATACCTGGAGCCTGCACTGTTCGACGAACGCCTCGGCCAGCTGTACCAGGCCGGCGATGCTGCCACCGAGGCGCTGATCGAAGGCATCGGCGACCAGGTCGACCTGGACAGCCTGATGAGCGAAATGCCGCGCATCGAGGACCTGCTGGAAAGCGACGACGAAGCCCCGGTGATCCGCCTGATCAACGGCCTGTTCGGCCAGGCCCTGCGCCTGCGTGCCTCGGACATCCACATAGAAACCTTCGAGCAGAGCCTGGTGGTGCGCCTGCGGGTCGATGGCCACCTGCGCGAAGTGTTGCGCCCACCGCGTGCGCTGTCGGCCATGCTGGTGTCGCGGATCAAGGTCATGGCCCGTCTGGACATCGCCGAAAAGCGCCAGCCACAGGATGGCCGCATCACCCTGCGTGCGGCGGGGCGCGAAGTGGATGTGCGGGTCTCGACACTGCCCGGCATCCACGGCGAACGGGTGGTGATGCGCGTGCTCGACAAGCAAGCCAGCCTGCTGGCGCTGGGCAACCTGGGCATGCCGGCGGCGGTGTTGCAGGGCCTGCGCAGTTGCCTGGCGCGGCCCAACGGCATTGTGCTGTCCACGGGGCCGACCGGTTCGGGCAAGACCACGACCCTGTATGCCAGCCTCAACAGCCTCAACGACGGCAGCCGCAACATCCTCACTGTCGAGGACCCGGTGGAATACGCTATCGCCGGCATCGGCCAGACCGCCATCAACCCGCGTGCCGGGCTGACCTTTGCCAGCGGCCTGCGCGCCATCCTGCGCCAGGACCCGGATGTGATCATGCTCGGCGAAATCCGTGACCAGGAGACCGCGCAGATCGCCGTGCAGGCCAGCCTCACCGGCCACCTGGTGTTGTCCACGCTGCACACCAACAGTGCGGTGGGCGCGGTGACCCGCCTGCGCGACATGGGCATCGAACCGTTCCTGATCGCCTCGTGCCTGCGCGGCGTACTGGCCCAGCGCCTGGTGCGGCGCCTGTGCAGTTGCGCCGTGGCGCACCCGCTGCAGCCGGCGGAACGCGACCTGTGGCCCGAGCTGGCGGCGCTGCGCAGCAGCTACCACGCGGTGGGCTGCGAGCAGTGCCAGGGCAGCGGGTATGTCGGGCGCCTAGGCCTGTATGAATTCATCGAGCTGGATGCCGGGCTGATCGGCCTGTTGTACGACGGCGCCAGTGAACTGGCCATGCAGGACTACCTGGCCGAGCGCCGGCAGAGCCTGGTGGCGATGGCCAGTGACTGCCTGAACCGTGGCGAGACCAGCCTGGCCGAAGTACTGCGCGTGGTGCAGGGCTGAGCCATGCCGACCTATCGCTACCAGGCCGTCGACCTCGCCGGCAAGACCCACAAGGCCAGCTTGCAGGCCGACAGCGAACGTCATGCCCGCCAGTTGTTGCGTGAGCAGGGCCTGTTCGCCCGCCGCTTGCAGCGTCACGAAGCCGGCACCCGGCAACCCCGGCGCCAGCGCCTGAGCCGCGCCCAGCTGTGCGAACTGACTCGGCAGCTGGCCACCCTGACCGGTGCCGGCATCCCTCTGGTCGACGCCCTGGCTACCCTGGAACGGCAACTGCGCCAGCCCGCCCTGCACAGTGTGCTGGTGGCCTTGCGCGGCTCGTTGGCCGAAGGCCTGGGCCTGGCCCGCAGCCTGGCGCGTCAGGGGGCGCCGTTTACCGGCCTGTACTGCGCGCTGGTCGAGGCCGGCGAGCGGTCCGGGCGCCTGCCCCAGGTGCTGACCCGCCTCGCCGACCACCTGGAGCAGGTACAACGACAACAGCACAAGGCACGTACCGCGCTGATCTACCCCACCGTGTTGATGGGGGTGTCGCTTGCCGTGGTGGTAGGCCTGATGACCTTCGTCGTACCCAAGCTCACCGAACAGTTTGCCCATGCCGGGCAGAGCCTGCCGCTCATTACATCGCTGCTGATCGGCCTGAGCCAAGGGCTGGTGCAGGCCGGGCCCTGGCTTTTGGGGCTGGCCCTGTTGCTCGGTGTGCTCGGCGGCTGGTTGCTGCGCAAGCCGCACTGGTGCCTGCGCCGCGACCAGTTGCTGCTACGCCTGCCACATATCGGCAGCCTGCTGCAGGTGCTGGAAAGCGCGCGCCTGGCACGCAGCCTGGCAATCCTCAGCGGCAGCGGCGTGGCCCTGCTCGAAGCCCTGCAAGTGGCCACCGAAACCGTCGGCAACCGGCGTGTCCGCCTGGCCATGGAGCAGGTGCGCCAGGAGGTGCAGGGCGGCACCAGCCTGCATCGCGCGCTGGATGCCAGCCAGCAGTTCCCGCCGCTGCTGGTGAACATGGTCGGCAGCGGCGAAGCCAGCGGCACTTTGGCCGACATGCTCGAGCGCGTGGCCGACGACCAGGAGCGCGGCTTCGCCCGCCAGGTCGATACTGCCATGGCGCTGTTCGAACCCCTGATGATCCTGGTGATGGGCGCCGTGGTGCTGTTCATCGTGCTGGCGGTGCTGTTGCCGATCATGCAACTCAACCAGGGCCTGCAACTGTGACGACAAGGAGTACTGCCATGCAGCATCGACGTAACCGCCAGCGCGGTTTCACCCTCATGGAAATCATGGTGGTGATCTTCATCATCGGCCTGCTGATCGCCGTGGTCGCGCCCAGCGTGCTGGGCAACCAGGACAAGGCCATGAAGCAGAAAGTGATGGCCGACCTGGCCACCCTGGAGCAGGCGCTGGACATGTACCGCCTGGACAACCTGCGCTTCCCCAGTAGCGAGCAGGGCCTGGCCGCGCTGGTGAAAAAGCCGGCCCAGGAACCGCTGCCACGGGCCTGGCGCAGCGACGGCTACGTGCGCCGCCTGCCGGAAGACCCGTGGGGCACCCCGTACCAGTACCGCATGCCCGGCGAGCATGGCCGGGTCGACGTGTACTCGCTGGGCGCCGACGGCCTGCCGGGCGGCGAAGGCCAGGATGCCGACCTGGGTAACTGGGAGCTGTAACGGGTGCGTCGTCAGCGGGGCTTCAGCCTGATCGAATTGCTGGTGGTGCTGGCCATCGCCGGGCTGATGACCGGATTGGCGGTGGCCGGGTTCGGCAACAGCCAGGCCAGTGTCGACCAGGCGCTGCAACGGCTGGCGAGCGAGACCCGGGCGCAGGCCGCGCTGGCCCGGCATGCCGGGCAGCTGCGCGGGCTGCGCTGGAATGGCCAGCGCCCGGAGTTCGTCCGGCGCGAGGGTAATGGCTGGGTGGTCGAAGCAGTTGCCCTTGGTGACTGGCCCAAGGGGCTGCGCCCGGACTGGCCGGCCAGCCCACAGCCGCGCCTGTTGTTCACCCCGCATGGCTGGGCGCAACCGGGCAACGTGCGCTGGCGCTGGGCTGATGGCAGCCAGCAATGGGCCTGGAGCCGCGATGGCCGCTTGCAGGTGGTGGTCGCCCCATGAAGCCGCATCAGCGTGGCTTTACCCTGCTGGAGGTGACCGTGGCCCTGGCGATCGCCGCGGTGCTGGCGGTGATCACCAGCCAGGTTTTGCGCCAGCGCCTGGCGGTGCAGGACAACCTGCAGCAACACCGCCTTGGCCTGCTATGCGCGCGAGAACTGCAAACCCGCTTTGCCGTAGAGCAGTACTGGCCAGCTGAAAACCAGGTTGGCGGTGAACTGAGCCAGGGCGGCCAGCGCTGCCACTGGCAACTGCAGCTGCGCCGCACCGGCGTACGCGACCTGCGCCGCGGCGAGCTGCTGCTGTTCGCCGACCGCGACCAGCGCCTGCCGCTAGGCCAGTACACCGTGTTCCTGGAGCGGCCATGAGTTACAGAAACCGTGAAGCTTGCGCGGCCCCTGTGGGAGCGGGCATGCCCGCGAAGCAGGCGACTCGGTGTATGGCACCGGCTGCGCCGGTGTTCGCGGGCGCGCCCGCTCCCACAGGGCGGGCGTATACCCGTCAGCCCAGTATCCAGCCTGTGAAGCAGCGACAGGCCGGCCTGCCCCTGGAGCGGCCATGAGTTACAGAGATTGTGAAGCTTGCGCGGTCCCTGTGGGAGCGGGCATGCCCGCGAAGCAGGCGACTCGGTGTATGGCACCGGCTTCGCCGGTGTTCGCGGGTGAACCCGCTCCCACAGAGGCCCGGCTCCACCCCGCGCA
This sequence comes from Pseudomonas sp. B8(2017), assembly GCF_002113575.1. NCBI lineage: Bacteria > Pseudomonadati > Pseudomonadota > Gammaproteobacteria > Pseudomonadales > Pseudomonadaceae > Pseudomonas > Pseudomonas sp. B8(2017). The sequence goes on from NZ_NEIO01000004.1 coordinate 162,828, forward strand.
GGTGCCTGCCCCTGGATCAGCCGTGAGTGGCAGAGATCGTGAAGCTTGCGCGGTCCCTGTGGGAGCGGGCATGCCCGCGAAGCAGGCGACTCGGTGCATGGCACCGGCTTCGCCGGTGTTCGCGGGCGCGCCCGCTCCCACAGGGAGGGCGCATACCCGTCAGACCGGGACCCAGCCCAGCAAGCACCGCCAGGCCGGCCTTACCCTGATAGAGCTGATGGTCGCCCTGGCACTTACTGCTGTGCTCGGCATCATGCTCGCCGCCCTGGTCAACGGCTGGCTCAAGGTTCGCGAGCGCCTGCAGGTCACCACCCAGGAAACCTCGGTGCTGGATTTCTGCCTGGCCTTGGAGCGTCGCTTCGATAGCCCGGTAATGCGCCGTGTCTACGACCAGCGCCTGCCCTTGGCCAGCCGCTGGCTGGACTGGCAACCGGCAAGCAACCAGTTGCTCTGGGTCGCCATCACCGGCATGCCGGAAGCCGAGGGCGGCTCGCGCCTGCAGCGCCAGCGCCTGCGCTTCGAGGCCCGCGAGCAACGCCTGCTGCTGGAAAGCTCGGCCGATCTCTATGCCGCCGCCACCCCACGCTGGGTCCAGCGCGAGCGGCTCGACCGGGTCAGCGCCATGAATGTTCTTTATTACCAGGGCGGCCGCTGGCTGGCCTGGCCTTCCGACCAACCTGCGCACCCCGGCCGTGGCGTGCGTCTGGAACTGCAGCGTGACGGAGCACCCTATGTCTGCACCTTCGCCCTCCCGTGGGGGCGCTCATGAAGTTTGAATGGCGGCGGCGCAGCCCGGCCCAGTCGTGGTTGTTGCTGCGACCGGGCGTTGTCTGGCACTGGGCGCTGGCCGAGGGCGGCCTTGTGCAACGCCATGGGCAGGGCGAGCCCCCGGCGAACCTGCAGGCCCGTGTGGCGTTGATCCTGCCTGCCGAGGCCTGCAGCTACTTCCGCGTGCCGGCACCGCCGGGGCTCAAGCGTGAAGAATGGCCGTTGTTGCTCGAAGACCGATTGCTGCAGGCCATCGACGAGGTGACATGCGCCTGCCTGGCCCGCGAGCGCGGCCATCTTCGGTTACTGGTAGTGGCCCGTCAGCAACTGGAGGACTGGGGCGGGCAGTGCGCCGAATGGGGCTTGCAGGTGGCACGTTGCTGGGCAGAACTACAGCTGCTGCCGCCCCCCGAGGCGGGCCATGCCTGGCAATGGCAGCGCACACCCGGCATGTATTTGTACAAAGGGCTGGCCGAAGACAGGCAGGAGCACTGGCTAGCCTGGCCGGACGCATTGGGCGAGGTGCCACGGCAACCGTGGGCGGAGCTGCAAAAGGTTCCGCTGAGCGGCGACTGGCCCAGTACGCTGGCACCGCTCGATTCATTGCCCGGCCTGTTCGAGCGTACCCGCAAGGTGCGCTCGCTGCCGGTGGTGTCCCGGCTGCAGCAACGGCTGCTCGCTGCCTGCCTGGTACTGGCTGCCGTCTGGGGCGGGCTGTGGTTGAGCAAGCAATGGGCCCAGGCGCAATTCTGGCGCAGTCAGGTCATCGCCGTGACTGGTGAGCAGGCCAGCCCTCGGCACGCCGCGCAGGCCCTCAAGCGCCTGCGCGAAAGTGAACTGCAACAGCAGCTGCGCACGCGCCAGCTCGAAGACCTGCAGACGGCGTTGCAGGCCTGGCTGCGTGACCACCCCGGCTGGCGCCTGCAAGCGGTGCGCTTCGATGGCCAGCGCTGGCACTTGCGGCTGGAAGGCGAGGGCGGTGCGCCGCCATGGAGCGACATGGCGACAGCCGCCGGGGCCTCGGTCCAGGTGCAGGACGGCCAAGTGGTGTTCGACCTGGGAGCAGCCTCATGAACCGGGACTGGATACAGCGTCATCGCTTGAAGTTCGCCTGGGCACTGATTGCCCTGTTGCTGACCTTCCTGGCCCTGCGCGCAGGCCTTGCGCAATGGCGCGAGCTCAGCCAGTGGCGCGGGCTGGCCGAACAGGCCGCCAGCCTTCAAGGCGGCCCGGGGTTGAACCTGGAGCGGCTCCGACAGTCGGCCCAGGCGCGGCAGATCGAACTGGCCGAGGTCGATGCGCAGGGCAAGACCTGGCAACTGCGTGGGAATGTGGCCGACGAGCGAGTGCTGCAAGGCTGGTTGCAGACCCTGCGTGCAGAAGGCGTACAGCCATTGCAGTGGGGGCTGGAACAGCATGAAAAGAGATTGCGCTTCGACCTGGTGGTGCGGCCATGAGCCGAAGAAGTGTGGCGTGGGTGCTGCTGGTTTTCGCCGTGACATTGCTGGTGGAGCTGCCGGCCAGCTGGGTGGTGCGCGGGATCGGCCTGCCAGCGCGTGAGGTCAGCGGCAGCCTGTGGCAAGGCCAGGCGCAGCAACTGGGGCCGGTCGGGCCATTGCGTTGGGCGGTGCAGCCCTGGCGCTTGCAGGCGAACGCGCAGCTGGGCTTCCAGGGCCAGGCCTGGCAGTTGCGCGCCGAAGGCTGGCCATGGCGTTGGCGGCTGGAGGCGACGGCCATGGGGGCCCAGGCGACGGTGGCGACGGATTACCGCTTGGCCGGCCAGTGGCAGGGCACGTTGCGGGTGCAGGGGGCCGGGCGGCAATGCCGTGCCAGCGAAGGCCGCATGACGGTAACCGACCTTGCCCTGAGCGAGCCCTGGTCACTGGGGTTGGGGCAGGGCTGGCTGGAAATGGACTGCCGCAGCGGCTGGCATCTGCGCGGGCAGCTGGCGCAGCAGGGGCAGCATCAGTTGGCCGTGGATGCCGACCTGCCCGCGCGCCGGGCGCAGGTGGTGGTCGAGTTGCAGCCGGAGGCAGCGCTGACGCCTTTGCTGCGTGGGGTGCAGTGGCTTGGGCCACAGGCGCTTGCAGGGCAGCGGGATCTGCGCTGGTAGACAGGTGTTACCGCCGGCAAGCTGGCTCGGCGTTTGTAGGAGCGGCCTTGTGTCGCGAAAGGGCTGCAAAGCAGCCCCGGGGGTTCAGCGTGTATGCACAAATTGCTGGGGCTGCTTTGCAGCCCTTTCGCGACACAAGGCCGCTCCTACAACCAATCAACTGTCTGGCCCAAATGCTAAAAGAGGGCACGAAGCCCGTGCCCTCCAGCGCGGCGCCTGCTTCAGTTTTTCTTGCCCTGCACACTCGAAGCCCACTGCTCACTGCGATTGTGCCCACTGGTCCTCAACAATCCCAGGTCCAGTGCATTTTCCCCATCCGCCGCACCCTTGCCCTTGGTCAGCTCGGCCACTGCCGTGCCCAGGTCCACCGGTGAGTTGGACGCATCGATCGACACATCCCGGCGATAGTCGTTACCGCTCAGTGTTTCGCGGGTAACCGAGTTGGCGTCGAGCACCACATCGCCTTTGGCCGACTGCAAGCGTGCCCCCACCAGGTGAGCGTTGCCACCAACCTGCAGGTCGATACCGTCGCTACCTTTGAGCGTGGTCTGCTGGCCTACGCTGTCGCGCTGCGCGTGCGACACGTCGAGGCTGAAGGTAGGCGAGAGCCCCGGGTCTGCCTTGCTCAGGGCGGAGCCAGCTTTTTCATTCACCTTGCTCCCCAGCGGCCCTGCCACCGAAGTGGCCGCGTTGACGTAGCCTCGCGGGTTTTTCTCCTGGCTCAGCCGGGCATCGCCTTTCACGCTCAGGGTATTGACGTTGTCCTTGCGGCTGGCGATGCGCAGGTCGCCGTCGATCACTCCATCGATACGCCCCGTCTCCAGGGTGACGCCTTCGAGGCGGGTATCGCCACGGCTTTGCAGGTCGATGCGCTCGGCGCGCAGGTCGCTGGCGTTCCAGGTGAGGTTGTCGCGCTTGTCGAGCTCCACCTTGAGGCGGCCATGCAGGCCGCGGGTGTCGAGCGCGCCCTTGGCCATGTCGAAGCCGGCCCCGGCGGTGATGTCGAGGTTGTCACGTCGCTCCCGGCTGGAGGACGCTTCCACCAGCATGCCGCCATTCGATGCGTCGAGGGTTATCTGTTCGGCCGAGGCCTGCAGGCCTTCAAGGTGCAGGGCGATATCCTCGCGGGCGCTGCTGCCCAGGGTCACTGTGCCGTTGCTGGCGAACAGGGCATTCACCGCCTGGCGTGCCTCTTCGTCCTGCTTGCCGTGGCTGAAGTGGCCGCCGATGGCACCGCCCTTGGTGTTGCCAGCCTTGACCGCCAGCTCCACGCCGCCGCCCATCTTGGCGCCGGTAGCGTTCTGGGTGTCGCTGGCCGCCTTGACCTGCAGCCGACCGCCGCTTTGCAGTTGAATGTCGCCGGTCTTGGCCTCACGGCTGCCAATGCGGGTGCCTTCGAGCAACAGGTCGCCGCCACTGCTCAGCTGTACCTGGCCCTTGGCGTCGATCTGCGCCACCTGGGCCTTGCTCTGTGTGCTCTGGTTCTGGCCGTGGTCGAGGTAGCCCCGGCCATCGACGCCGGTGCTGCCCGGGCGGTTGCCGACCTTGGCCCAGGCATTGCCGTCGAGCTGGCGTGACTGCTGTTCGGTCTGGTCGTTTGCCTGTGGCAATGTCAGCGAACCGGCACTGCTGATGACCACGCTGCCTTCACCGCCATCGATGCGCGTCCCTTCATAATGGCCAGAGCTGCCCAGTTGCACCTGGATGCCCTGTTGCCCATACAGGCTGCCGGGGACGGCGCTGCTGGCGCTGTCCTTCTTGTCCAGCGAGCCGCCTTTGCCGGCGGCGCGTGCATTCAGGTCTTCGCCGGTGCTGGTGTCCAGGCGCACATCGCCGCCGTAGGCCAGGCGTTGCACGGTGTTTTCCTGGGTGTTCTCGGCCGCCTGCATCTGGTGTTGTCGGGCCTCGATCTGCAGCTTGTCGGCGTTGGCGCGCCAGGCGGTGCCCTGGTCGGTGATGTTGTCGGCCTTGACTTCGACCTTGGCCCCGGACAACTCGCTCACCTGGGCAAAGCCGCGGCGCTGGTTTTCCAGGCGCTTGAGGTGCTCCACGGTCATGTCGGCGCCAACGCTGGGCGGCGCCATGGCGTCTTCGGGGGAGGCTTGCTGGAAGCGCGCGGCTTCTTCGCCCAACACCAGGCGTTCGATGGGGCGGGTAAGGTCGCGGTACTCGACACTGGCGCCGAGGCTGCCCGACCAGTCGTCACGGCTTTGTTCACGTTCCTCGGTATCCTGCACCGCGCGGTTGTCGATGCGTTTGGCCGTTACCTGCAGGGTGTTGCCGGCCTTGACGCGTGCGGCCTCTGTGACCAGTTCATCGCCATTCAGCTTCAGGTCGCCGCTGGCCTGCAATGTGCTGCGTTGCACCTTGCTGTCGCGTTCGGTCTGCACCTGGCGGTTGTGATGGCCTTCGAACAAGCTGCCCAGCCGGTCGATGCCGCCGGTCACCGTCAGGCCACCGCCACTGTTGGTGGTGCTGGTGGTTTTGTCGCGGTCGTTGCGGGTTGCCCCCAGGGTCACCTTTTGGGCCTGCACATCGAGGTCGCCTGCGGCGGCCTTCACCGTGGAACCGTTGACTTGCAGGTGAGCCCCGCTGCCAAGGCTCACCGAAGCGCCCTCTAGCTCACTGGCAACCTGGCTGGTGGTGCGCTGCTTGCTGCTGGTGGTGGCGACGTCATAGGCAATGCCGGCCGAATACTGGCGGGACTCGGGCTTGCCATCCTCGGCCTCCTGGGTCTGCTTGGCGCTGGCGGTGAAACCACGTTGCTGGTTACGGGTTTCGCGCTCGTCAACCGCTTGCGCGCTGGTAATCAGCAGGTCGCCCTTGGCCTCTACCTGCAGGTGCCCGCCCGCTGCGACCTTGGCGCCCTGGATGCGCATTTCCTCGGCGCTGGCCAGGCGCAGATTGGTGGCCGAGCTGACGTCGCTGGTAAGTACCTGTTGCGTACGCTCGGTGTTCTCGTGGTCGCTGCCAATCAGGCCGAACAGCTTGCTGTCGCTGGTACGGTCGGTGGAGGTGGTGCGGCCATGGTCGGCTTCGATGGCCAGTGCACCTTTTGTGCTGTAGAGCACCGCGTCCTCCTTGCCGTGCACGGTACTGCCCTTGATGGCAACCTGGTCAGCTACCACGGCCAGCTTGCCATCCGCCGTGACACTGCTGCCGGCAACGGCCTGGCCTTCGCTGTCGTTACCCTTGCGGTCGCCAAAGAAGGTGCCGGATACCAGGTCGCCACGATAGTCGCGCCGGGTACCGCGCTCCTGCAGGGCGGTGGTACCGATGGTTGCGTCCTTGGCCTCGATCGCCATGTCGCCGCGGCTGTGCAGGCTGCTGCCTTTCACATCGACGGTATTCTTGGCCTTCAGCGTCATGCGCTGGGCCTGGAGCGCACTGCCTTGCGCGGTTTCCTTGTATTGGTCGGTATCGCTGTCACCGCGCCACAAGTCCTTGCGGTGGCGCACCTGCTCTTCGGTTTGCTGGCTGTCGATGCCGGCAGCGATAGCCAGGTTGGCGCCGCTGTCGAGGGTCAGCTCATTGCCAGCATCCACCTTGGCAGCCACCAGGCGCATGTCGTCAGCGGATTGCAGCAGCACGCCGTCCTTGCCTTGCAAGCTGCTGCCCTGTTGCTGCTGCTGGGTGGTGGTGGTTTCGCGGTTGTAGGTTTCGCGGGTGACGAACAGGAACTTCTTGTTCCAGCTGTCGCTGTCGCGCTCGATGTTCTCGCGGGTCGTGGCATCCAGCGTGAGCTTCTTGCCGGCCTTGGCCTCGATTCGTCGAGCTTGCCCATCGACGGTTTCGAGGGTCAGGTCATCGGCAGCGGTCAGCCGCAGATCACCCTGTTCGCTGTGCAGTTCGACGGGGTTGTCGGCCTTGCCGCTGACTTGCAGGGCGCCGGCCGACTGGATGTCGACCCCGTCGATACCCAGCAGCTGCGATGCCCCCACACGCACACCGGCACCTTCTGCGGTGCTCACCACGCGAATGCGCCCGGCGCGCATGGCGCCGAACAGGCTGGCATCGATGCTGGACGGGGTGGCGGGCAGGTGTTCGACAATTTCGCCGCTGGTGCTGTCGATGCGGTTGCGACCGACGGTGATATCGATCGAGTTGCGCGCCATCAGCAGCCCTTTGCCGTCCACGCGCGGGGCGATCAGCTCGAGGGCGCCGTTGGGGTTTCGCTGGCCGCCCTCGAGCACTTGCAGGGTACCGCTGGCGTTCAGCGTGTCGAGGTACTTCAGTTGCTGGCCCTCGAACTCGGGGCTGCCCACCACGAAGCCGGCGCGTGTGGTGTTGATGAAACTGCCGCCGTTGAGGGTGATGCCATTGGGGTTGGCCAGGATGTAGTCGGCCGGGCGGCCGAAGATTTCCTGCGGCCCTTCGATCAGCGAGGCGTTGCGGCTGACCACCTCGTTGAGGATGGTCGAGGCGGCCTGGCCCTGGAATTGCGGGTTGGCTGCCAAGGCGCCGGCCAGTTCCGACTGCCCGGCCTGGGTGGCATTGTTCAGCACCACCCCGGAGCGGTCGACGTTGTAATCGAGGAACTGGTTGTGCGACAGCCCGTTGGTGTTTGGCGCGACAATATCGATGACCGGGACGCCGTGGCCGTCGTTGATGACCGGTGTGCCGCCGGGGCCGCTGGTTGCGGTCAGGCCGCCCTGGGCCAGTGCGGCGCCGGGCCCGAGCAGGGCGAGGAAGATGGCCCAGCGCAAGGTATCTGGGCGGGAAGACGACTGCGAGAGTGTTTGCATGTTCTCGTTCTCTTTGTTGTGGGTGAATCAGATGTTCAGGGCCAGTTCCACTACCCAGAAGCCAGGTTCCAGCAGCGGGCGGGGCAGGTCGCTGGCGTACAGCGCGCGTTGGTAGCCCAGGCGCAGGTGGCTGCCGGGCAGGCTCAGTTCGGCACCGGCGGTGGCCCCGGCAAGGCGTTGCGAAGGCTTGCCTTCGGCAGTGCGGGTCCAGCCCAGGTCCAGGCCGATGTAGGGGCGTACTTGCAGGGGAGCGGTCCAGCCCTCCGGCAGCGGCTGACTGACGGTGTTGCGCCAGGCGGCGCTGCTGGCACCGGAGTAGGTACGCAGGCGAAACCCGCGCACGGCCGAATCGTCGCTGACCAGCAACTGCTCGACGGCGGGTAGCGGGTCATTGCTGAATTGCAGAGCCAGCTCGCTCTGCCAGCGCCATGGGCGGCTGGCCGGGCCCTGGCGCAGGTGCAGCAGGTTGGCGCGGTACTTGCGAAAATCCGGGCGCAGGCGTTCCGCCCCCAGCGGTGAGCGGTCAGCGCCGAAGGCGTCGATACCCTGGGCGACACCGAGGTAGCCATTCCACAGGCCTCCCTGGAGCCAAAGCAGGTTGATACCCGCCTCCACGGAGACCAGGGTGGGGCTCTGCTGGACGATCACCGCTCCGGCGCTGCGGTTGACCATTTGCTTGCGGTCCAGCCGGGCGCTGGCGCTGAGCATGCCTTGCTGGTTGCGCCACAGCACCCGCTCGACGCTCACGCCCTGGTAGCTGCTACTGCCGTCGGCTATCTGGCGGCTGTGGGGGAGCGGCGCCTCGTAGCGCAGCTCGCTGGCGCTGAGTGCGAAGGTCCAGGCGCCGTAGGGGATGCTGTAGTACAGCGAGATGCCTTGGCTTTGCCCGGGCGCATCGAGCACCGTGCCGTTCAGCGACAGGCGCAGGTCATCATTGAGGCCCAGCGGGCTGTCCAGGCCGAAGCCGAGGTTCAGGCGATGACGCCCGGTCAGGTCGCTGCCGCGGTTGTCGAGGCGGCTGTCCAGGTGCCCGCGCGAGGCCACCTTGCGCGGCTGCACGACAACCCGGGTGCCGCCCTGCAGTTCGCCGGGCAGCAATTCTGCGGACAGGTCATAAGCGCGCAGGCGGTTGAGCTGGTCGAGGCCTTGCTCCAGGGCTGGCAGGTACAGCGGCTGCCCGAGCAGGCCGGGAAAGGCGCTGGGGAGGGACAGGGGCAATTCGGGGCCGGCCATTTCGATGGACTCGACGAACCCCTCGACGATGACCAGGTTCAGCGGTGCGCCGTCTTGTGGCGGTTGCTGCAGGTAAGGCCGGCTGGTTGGGTATCCGGCTTGTACATAGCGCTGGGTGATGGCTTTCAGCAGCCCGTTGATTTCCGCAATGCCCATGCACGGGGTAATGAACCTGCGAAGGGTTGGCGTTAGCGCCGAGTCGGAAAGCTTGCGGTTGCCGGCCACGCGTACGCCGGTGATGGCCCAGCAGCGCTGGTCGTGCGAGAGGGGGGCGGTGGTGTCGTGGCTTTCAGCCGGGGCGGGCTGGCGCTGCCAGCGTTCCAGCCGCTGTTGCTGTTCCAGCTGTTGCAGCCCGCGCTGCTGATCGCGCAGTTGCTGGCTGGCGGGGTCGTCGGCCAGCGCCCGGGTCGCGGCCAGCAAACCGGACAGGCAGCAGGTGAGCGCCCAGCAGGTGGCGCGGTGAATGTGGAACGGCATTGAAGCACCCCGCAAATGATGTACGGATTTCGTACTCGTCTGCGTGGATGCTAAAAACTAAGGGGTTCGCCTGGATGCAGTACCCGGCCTAAGCGCTTGTAAGGCGCGTTCTTGCCTGGAGGTGGGAAGCTTCCTACAGCATCAGTTGAAAGGCCCGCTATCAGGGCCGAATTTCGATCAACGTGCCATCCCGCACCAGGTCCCACACTTCCTGCATGTCGCGGTTACGCATGGCAATACAGCCGTCCGTCCAGTCCAGGGTGTGGAAGTACCACTCCGGATACTCGTCGTTGATCGGTGTGCCATGGATCATGATCATGCTGCCGGCGCTCACCCCTTCGCGGGTGGCACGGGCGGCATCGGTGATGTTCGGGTAATTGATGTGCATGGCCAGGTTGAAGCGGTCGCTCTGCTTGCGCCAGTCCAGCCAGTACAGGCCCTCGGGGGTTTTCTTGTCGCCTTCGCGCTCCTTGGCGCCCTTTGGCTGCTTGCCCAGCGAGATACGGTAGGTTTTCAGCGGCTCGCCACGGCTGATCAGCTGCAGGCGGCGCTCGGACTTGATCACCAGTACCTTGTCGATCAGCGGTTGCATGGCCTGCTGCGAAGGCGATGGGGTTTGCGCTGCCGGCTGGGGCTTGCGGATGATGGTCTCGGTGAAGGCCGCCTGGGACACCGAGGTAACGCAAAGGCAGAAAAGGGCAAGCAACCAGCGCATGTAACGGTATCCCTGAAGGCTTCTAGGTAATGGGCGAGACGTTCATCGGCGGCAGGTATTCATGGCCTATGGGGTAGTGCTGCCCGATGCGATCGCGATAGTAGCATTCTAGTGTGCGAGTGACGGTGCGGAAAGCCAGCTCGCCCCACGGTATCTCATGTTCCTCGAACAGCCGCACCTCCAGGCTTTCGACACCGACCGCGAAATCAAGGTCCGCCAATTCGGCGCGGAAGAACACGTGCACCTGGTTGATGTGTGGCAAGTCGAACAGCTGGTACAGGTTCATGCTGCCGACCCGGGCGCAGGCCTCCTCGACGGTTTCGCGACGGGCGGCCTGATCGAGGGTTTCGCCGTTTTCCATGAAACCGGCAGGCAAGGTCCAGAAACCGCGGCGTGGCTCGATGGCGCGCCGGCACAGCAGCACCTGGCTGCCCCAGGTCGGCAACACGCCGGCGACGATGTTGGGGTTCTGGTAGTGGATGGTCTGGCAAGACTCGCAGACATACCGCAGGCGGCTGTCGCCCTCGGGGATCCGCTGAGTGACCGGCTGGCCGCACGCGCTGCAGAATTTCATGTGTCGTTCCTTTTGCTCTGGGCTATCTTGGCGCGCCGGCCGTGCTGCCGCAAGCGCACGGGGCTTGGGTGCTTCGCGCCTTTGGTGCATCATGCAAGGCAGGCCTTGGATACGAGCGTGCGCAATGCTGGACGAGCTACTTCGCCGAATGAGCAACCACCAACCCGCATCACTGGAAACCGACCGGCGGTTCCCCGAAGCGGCGGTCCTCTTGCCCATTACCCGCAGCGAAGCGCCCGAACTGGTCCTGACCCTGCGCGCCAAGGGCCTGTCCACCCACGGCGGCGAAGTGGCCTTTCCCGGTGGCCGCCGCGACCCGGAAGACCCGGACCTGGTGTTCACCGCGCTGCGTGAAGCGGAAGAAGAAATCGGCCTGCCGCCAGGCCTGGTGGAAGTGATCGGCCCACTCAGCCCGCTGATTTCGCTGCACGGCCTGAAAGTGACGCCATTCGTCGGGCTTATCCCCGATTTTGTCGAATACCGTGCCAATGATGCCGAGATCGCGGCAGTATTCACCGTGCCGCTGGAATTCTTCCGCCAGGACCCGCGCGACCATACCCACCGTATCGATTACCAGGGGCGCAGCTGGTATGTGCCCAGCTATCGCTATGGCGAATACAAGATCTGGGGGTTGTCGGCGATCATGATCGTCGAACTGGTCAACCTGCTGTTCGATGCCGGCATCAGCCTGCACCAGCCCCCTGAGCGTTACATCGAAAACTGAGCGGGGCCAACCCCGTCGTCTGCGTTGCAGCCTGAGGAGCAAGCATGAAATACCGCCTGGGCGACCTGCGGGTCGAGAGCCACCCCACCAGTTGGGCCGCACCCAACGCCACGCTGATCGGCAATGTTCGCCTGCAGGCCGATGCCAGCGTGTGGTTTGGCGCGGTGCTGCGCGGGGACAACGAGCTGATCGACATTGGTGAGGGCAGCAACGTGCAGGATGGCACGGTGATGCACACCGACATGGGCTCGCCGCTGACCTTGGGCAAGGGCGTGACCGTTGGCCACAACGCCATGCTGCATGGTTGCACGGTGGGCGACTACAGCCTGGTAGGCATCAATGCGGTGATCCTCAATGGAGCGCGCATCGGCAAGCATTGCATCATCGGCGCCAATGCGCTGATTGCAGAGGGCAAGGAGATCCCTGACGGTTCGCTGGTGATGGGCTCGCCGGGCAAGGTGGTGCGCGAGCTGACCGAACAGCAGAAGCGCATGCTCGAAGCCAGCGCCGCGCATTACGTGCACAATGCCCAGCGTTATGCACGGGAGTTGGTGGTTGACGATGAGTGATGTGGTGGAGCGGCCGGTGGCCTCGCCGTGCGTGAGTATCTGTGCGCTGGACGAGCAGGATATCTGCACCGGTTGCCAGCGAACCGTGGCCGAGATCGGCCGCTGGGGGCGGATGGACAATGACGAGCGCAGGGCGGTGCTCAAACTTTGCCATGAAAGGGCAGTAGCTGCCGGCCTCATCCTGTAGGCTGACGCGTACCCTGTGGGAGCGGGCGTGTCGAGGCGTCGAACCGCCGCGAAGCAAACACCGCGGTGCATGGCACCGGCTTCGCCGGTGTTCGCGGGCCCGCCCGCTCCCACAGGATGTGCGCCAGGCATGGATTGGTGCCGTACCTGCGGGTTTACCCGCGAACCAGCCAGCGGTAATCTGTGCGGCTTGCCCACAGACTACCCGCCATGTTCTATCTGATTGCCTACATCAGCAGCGTAGTGCTGATCAACTACGCCTTCTCCAGCGCGCCACACCTGGACATCATCTGGTCCGCCTGGGGCGGCCTGGTGTTCATCCTGCGCGACATGGTGCAGACCCGCTTCGGCCATGGCGCCCTGGTCGCCATGCTGGCGGCGCTGGTGCTGTCCTATGTCACTTCGGAACCGGCCATCGCCCTGGCCAGCGCCACCGCGTTCTTCATTTCCGAACTGATCGACTGGCTGGTGTTCAGCATCACCCGCCGGCCGCTGCGCGACCGCTTGTGGCTGAGTTCGGCGCTGAGCATCCCGGTGGACACCTTCATCTTCTTCGGCATGATCGGCGCCCTGACCCCAGCCGTGATCGGCACCGCCATGGCCTCGAAATTCGCCGGTGTCACCGCCGTGTGGCTGGCCATGGCATTTCGCGCCCGGCGGGCCGCCGTGGCGGGTTGATGGTGTAGAATAGCGGTCCTTTTTCAGCGGGCGGCGCCAAGCCTGGTGCGGCCCCGGACGCCTTCGAGGACCTGAAATGACCCGTATCGGAACCCCCTTGTCGCCCACCGCGACCCGTGTACTGCTCTGCGGCTGTGGCGAGCTGGGCAAGGAAGTGGTGATCGAGCTGCAGCGCCTGGGCGTCGAAGTGATCGCCGTCGACCGCTACGCCAATGCCCCGGCAATGCAGGTGGCGCACCGCAGCCACGTGGTCAACATGCTCGATGGCGTGGCCCTGCGCGCGGTGATCGAGGCCGAGAAGCCGCACTACATCGTCCCTGAAATCGAAGCCATCGCCACCGCCACCTTGGTCGAGCTGGAAAACGAAGGTTTCAACGTGGTGCCGACCGCCCGCGCCACCCAGCTCACCATGAACCGTGAAGGCATCCGCCGCCTGGCCGCCGAAGAGCTGGACCTGCCAACCTCGCCGTACCACTTCGCCGACACCTACGAAGACTACGCCAAGGCCGTGGCCGATGTCGGCTACCCGTGCGTGGTCAAGCCGGTGATGAGCTCGTCGGGCAAGGGCCAGAGCCTGCTGCGCAGCGATGCCGACCTGCAGAAGTCGTGGGACTACGCCCAGGAAGGCGGCCGCGCCGGCAAAGGCCGGGTCATCGTCGAGGGCTTCATCGACTTCGAATACGAAATCACCCTGCTGACCGTGCGCCATGTCGGCGGCACCACCTTCCTCGAGCCTGTCGGCCACCGCCAGGAGAAGGGCGACTACCAGGAATCGTGGCAGCCGCAGGCCATGAGCCCGAAGGCGCTGGCCGAGTCGCAGCGGGTGGCCAAGGCGGTCACCGATGCCCTGGGCGGTCGTGGCCTGTTTGGCGTGGAACTGTTCGTGAAGGGCGACCAGGTGTGGTTCAGCGAAGTCTCGCCACGCCCGCATGACACCGGCCTGGTGACCCTGATTTCCCAGGACCTGTCGCAGTTCGCCCTGCATGCCCGGGCCATTCTTGGCCTGCCGATTCCGGTAGTGCGCCAGTTCGGCCCTTCGGCTTCGGCGGTGATCTTGCCCGAGGGGCAGTCGCAGCAGACCAGCTTTGCCAACCTGGGTGCGGCGCTGAGCGAGCCGGATACCGCCATTCGCCTGTTCGGCAAGCCGGAAATCAACGGTACCCGCCGCATGGGCGTGTGCCTGGCGCGTGACGAGTCGGTCGAAGCGGCGCGTGCCAAGGCGACCCGTGCTTCGCAGGCGGTCAAGATCGAGTTCTGATCCGATTGGGGCTGCGTTGCGGCCCCAATTACTTACAGCTGCGTATTGCGGGTCTCTTTCAGGCACAGCACGGCAATCAAGCTGATCACCGCCGCCACCGACACATAACCCCCCACCCAGCTCAACCCACCCATGCTCACCAGCTTCTGGGCAAAGAACGGTGCCGCCGAGGCGCCGACGATGCCGCCCAGGTTATACGCCGCCGAAGCGCCGGTATAACGCACGTGGGTCGGGAACAGTTCAGGCAGCAGTGCCCCCATCGGCGCAAAGGTCACGCCCATCAGGAACAGTTCGATGGCCAGGAACAGCGCCACGCCTGCGGTCGACCCCGAAGTCAGCAGCGGTTCCATGGCAAAGCCTGATGCCACCGCCAGCAGGCCGCCGACGATCAGCACCGGTTTGCGCCCGTAGCGGTCGCTGAGCCAGGCCGACAGTGGTGTGGCCAGGGCCATGAACACCACCGCGAAGCACAGCAGGCCAAGGAACGTCTCGCGGCTGTAGCCCAGCGTGGTCACGCCATAGCTCAACGAGAACACCGTGGAGATGTAGAACAGCGCGTAGCACACCACCATCGCCGCTGCGCCCAGCAGGGTCGGCAGCCAGTATCTGGAAAACAGGTCGACCACCGGCATTTTCACCCGCTCGTGGCGGGCGACGGCCTTGGCGAATACCGGGCTTTCTTCAAGCTTCAGGCGCACATACAGGCCCACCAGTACCAGCGCGGCGCTGAGCAGGAACGGAATGCGCCAGCCCCACTCGCGGAACTGCTCGTCGCTGAGCACCAGGGCCAGGGTCAGGAACAGGCCGTTGGCGGCCAAAAAGCCGATCGACGGGCCCAGCTGCGGGAACATACCGAACCAGGCGCGCTTGCCTTCCGGCGCGTTCTCGGTGGCCAGCAAGGCCGCGCCACCCCATTCGCCACCCAGGCCCAGGCCTTGGCCAAAGCGCAGCAGGCAGAGGATGATCGGCGCCCATACACCAATGCTGTCATAGCCCGGCAGCACGCCGATGGCCGTGGTGGACACGCCCATCAGCAGCAGCGAGGCGACCAGGGTCGACTTGCGGCCGATACGGTCGCCAAAGTGGCCGAACAGTGCCGAGCCCAGCGGGCGCGCCAGGAAGGCGATACCGAAGGTGAGGAAGGCCGCCAGCATCTGCGCGGTGCCCGACCCGGACGGGAAGAACACCGGGCCGATCACCAGGGCGGCGGCAGTGGCGTAGACGTAGAAATCGTAGAACTCGATGGCGGTGCCGATGAAGCTGGCGGTGGCTACCCGCGCGGGCGAGTTGACCGGTGCGGCAGGCGCTTCGGCATAGGTGCTGCTGGTTGTCATTGAATAGGTCCCTGACAGTCTGGTCCGGCTCCATTGGGATAAGCCCCGCGGCGTGCAATGCAAAAGGGCAGGCACGGTGGCACGGGCGCCGGAGCGTTTTGTTGTTGTGTGCGCCCGACTGACGATAGCCCAAGGGGGATAGGGGCGGGGGCGGGCACTGTTCGGGGTGTTGAAGCAGGACCGCAGGGCGTGTCAGTGGAGCGGACTGGCCGTGGAGCGCCGGGTGCGGGTAGCAGGCGGGACGGCGGGGCTGGGTAAGCGTGACCCGAGTATAGCTATCGGGTCACGGTCCACACCAGTACCTTGCTGGCACAATTGTCCTCTGTTTCGAGGATTTCCAGGCGATAGCGGCCGATCTTCAGGCAAACGGCGCTTTCCGGGATGCTTTCCAGCGCTTCGGTGACCAGCCCGTTGAGGGTCTTCGGCCCGCCGTCGCAGGGCAGGTGCCAGCCCAGGCTGCGGTTGATCTCGCGCAGCGAAGCAGTGCCGTCGATGACGAAGGTGCCATCGGGCTGCGGGTGCACGTGAGGGTTGTCCAGGCTGTGTTCATCCTCGAACTCGCCAACGATCTCCTCGAGGATGTCTTCCAGGGTGACGATGCCCAGCACTTCGCCGTACTCGTCCACCACCACGCCCATGCGGCGCTGCTGTTTGTGGAAGTTCAGCAGCTGCATTTGCAGGGGCGTGCTCTCGGGCACGAAATAGGGCTCGTAGCAGGCGCCGAGCAGCATCTCCAAGGTCAGTTCGGCCTTGGGCAGCAGGTGGCTGATCAGCTTGGTATTGAGGATTGCTTCAACCTGGTTGATGTCGCTGTGGTACACCGGCAGGCGGGTGTGGCGGCTGACGATCAGTTGTTCGATGATGCGCTCGATCGGCTCGTCGAGGCTGATGCCGTCCACTTCGTTGCGCGGTACCAGGATGTCGTTGACGGTCATCTTGTCCAGTGACTGCAGGCCGTCGAGCAGGCCGTGACGCGGTGCTTCGTGTTCCTCATCCTCGTCGAACTCGTCGGCTTCCTGCGGGTGCAGGGCCACGGCCGTGGGTTGCACGCGGAACGGACGCAGGATCAGCTTGGCAATGCCATCCAGCAGGTAGGCCAGCGGTTGCAACAGGGCGAGGGGTACTTTCAGCAGGCTGGTGCCGAGGCTGACGAACGCCTGCGGGTTGCGCCGGGCCAGACGCCGCGGCAGGTATTCGGCAAACACCAGCAGGACGAGGGTGGCGGCCAAACCGGCCAGCCAGAAGCCGTGCTCGCCGCTATGGCGCTGGCCAACCAGGCAGGCCAGGCCCAGCACCAGCAGCTTGCCCAGGCTGGCGCACAGCACCAGGGCCTGGGCCGGCAGCACGGGCTGGCCGTCCTCGCCGGTGCGCGGCGCGCCATTGAGTTGCAGGCGGGCGGCATCCACTGCGGTAAACAGCGCCGACCACAACAGCGCCAGTGCCAGGGTGCCGAATAGCGGTGCGTACGGCAGGGTATCCATGGGCGGCCGTCAGATATGCAGGATGAATTCGCGAACCAGCTTGCTGCCGAAATAGGCCAGCATCAGCAGGCAGAAACCGGCCAGCGTCCAGCGGATGGCCTTGTGGCCACGCCAGCCCAGGCGGGTGCGGCCCCACAGCAGCACGCTGAATACCACCCAGGCGACACAGGCCAGCAGGGTCTTGTGTGCCAGGTGCTGGGCGAACAGGTTGTCGAGGAACAGCCAGCCGGAGATCAGCGACAGCGACAGCAGGCACCAGCCGGCCCAGAGGAAGCCGAACAGCAGGCTTTCCATGGTTTGCAGCGGCGGGAAGTTGCGGATCAGCCCGGACGGGTGCTTGTTCTTCAGCTGGCGGTCCTGCAGCAGCAACAGCAGTGCCTGGAACACCGCGATGGTGAACAGCCCGTAGGCCAGGATCGACAGCAGGATATGCGCGAGGATGCCCGGCTCTTCGTTGACCAGCGGCACCGTGCCGGGGGGCGCGAACTGGGCCAGCAGTGCGGTCACCGCGCCCAGCGGGAACAGCAGCACCAGCAGGTTTTCCACGGGTATGCGCAAGCAGGCCAGCAGAGTCAGGGCGATGACCGCCACGGCGATCAGGCTGGCGGCACTGAAGAAATCCAGGCTCAGGCCCAGCGGGGTGATCAGCTGGAAGAACAGCGCTCCGGCCTGGGCGAGTACCGCGAAGGCACCCAGCAGGGCAAGCAGGCGCTTGTCGGCCTTGCGGTTCTGGGCAAGGTAAGAGCCCTGGTAGATTGCCGCAGCTATATATAGGCCGGCGGCGATCAGGTTGGGGATGAGGCTGGGTGAGGAGAACATAAGTCCTGGTTGGCGAGCCTTAAAGAGACGGAGTTTGGCATAGATCCCGCCGCTCTAGGAAGACTGCACGCTTGTGTCGGGGCATTCGCGGGCACGCCCGCTCCCACAGGGATCGCGCCGCTCTTCAGGGTGGTGGTGTACCTGTGGGAGCGGGCTTGCCCGCGAAGAGGCCGGCACAGCCACCGAATATCTACCAGGCCGCCAGCAAGGTGTGCGCCGCCGCCGCACTTCGCTATAATCGCCGCCTTGCTGCGCCCGGCGGGTATGCATTCCCCCCTGGGCGCCTGACAAACCTCGGCTTTTACTGGGCCTGAAAGGATCACCATGTTCGAAAACCTGACCGACCGCCTGTCACAGACGCTGCGCCATGTCACCGGCAAGGCCAAGCTGACCGAAGACAACATCAAGGACACGCTGCGCGAAGTGCGCATGGCCCTGCTCGAGGCCGACGTTGCCCTGCCGGTGGTCAAGGATTTCGTCAACAGCGTCAAGGACCGTGCAGTCGGCACCGAAGTGTCGCGCAGCCTGACCCCGGGCCAGGCGTTCGTGAAGATCGTCCAGGCCGAGCTGGAAAGCCTGATGGGCGCGGCCAACGAAGACCTCGCGCTGAACGCCGCCCCGCCCGCCGTGGTGCTGATGGCCGGCCTGCAGGGCGCCGGTAAGACCACCACCGCCGGCAAGCTGGCGCGCTTCCTCAAGGAGCGCAAGAAAAAGAGCGTGATGGTGGTGTCCGCCGACGTCTACCGCCCGGCGGCGATCAAGCAGCTGGAAACCCTGGCCAACGACATCGGCGTCACCTTCTTCCCGTCCGACATCAGCCAGAAGCCGGTGGCCATCGCCGAAGCGGCCATCCGCGAAGCCAAGCTGAAGTTCATCGACGTGGTCATCGTCGACACCGCCGGCCGTCTGCACATCGACGCCGACATGATGGACGAGATCAAGGCGCTGCATGCCGCGGTCAAGCCGATCGAGACCCTGTTCGTGGTCGACGCCATGACCGGCCAGGACGCCGCCAACACCGCCAAGGCCTTTGGCGAGGCGCTGCCACTGACCGGCGTGGTGCTGACCAAGGTCGACGGTGACGCCCGTGGCGGTGCCGCGCTGTCGGTGCGTGCCATCACCGGCAAGCCGATCAAGTTCATCGGTATGGGCGAGAAGACCGAAGCCCTCGAACCGTTCCACCCCGACCGCGTCGCCTCGCGCATCCTCGGCATGGGTGACGTGCTCAGCCTGATCGAGCAGGCCGAGCAGAACATCGACAAGGCCAAGGCCGACAAGCTGGCCAAGAAGCTGAAGAAGGGCAAGGGCTTCGACCTCGAAGACTTCCGCGACCAGCTGCAGCAGATGAAGAACATGGGCGGCCTCGGCGGCCTGATGGACAAGCTGCCGAGCATCGGCGGGGTCAACCTGTCGCAGATGGGCAACGCCCAGGGCGCCGCCGAGAAGCAGTTCAAGCAGATGGAAGCGATCATCAACTCCATGACCCCGGCCGAGCGCCGTGATCCGGAGCTGATCAGCGGCTCGCGCAAGCGCCGTATCGCCATCGGCTCCGGCACCCAGGTGCAGGACGTCGGCCGCCTGATCAAGCAGCACAAGCAAATGCAGAAGATGATGAAGAAATTCTCCGCCAAGGGCGGCATGGCCAAGATGATGCGCGGCCTGGGCGGGATGCTGCCGGGCGGCGGCATGCCGAAGCTGTAAACCCTATTCCGGGGGCCTGCCGTTTGTCCGGCAGGCGCCCAGAACCCCCGCCGTGGCGGGGCAATGGCCGCGGATTTCGCGGCTCAACCGGCAGATCTGGACGGCAGGGCAGGGCCTTGCCGAAAAAGTCATTTGCAAATGTCCGTGTATTCCCCGAGAATATGCGGCCTTTTGGGCACCCGTGTGCCTATTTGGCATTCAGATTTGCAGTACCAGCTGCTGTATCAACTGCAGCACCGACTATAGGAACGATGTTCACATGGTAACCATTCGTCTGGCCCGTGGCGGCTCGAAAAAGCGCCCATTCTACCACCTGACCGTGACCAACTCGCGTAACGCCCGTGACGGCCGTTTCGTTGAGCGCGTAGGTTTCTTCAACCCGATCGCTGCTGGCGCCGAAGTCAAGCTGTCGGTCAACCAAGAGCGCGTCAACTACTGGCTGAGCCAGGGTGCACAGCCGTCTGAGCGCGTTGCTCAGCTGCTGAAGGACGCTGCCAAGGCTGCTGCCTGAGTAGTATGAACGCGACGCCAGAAAAGGCTGACGACCTCATCGTCGTTGGCAAGATTTTTTCGGTTCACGGCGTTCGCGGCGAGGTGAAGGTGTATTCCTTTACCGATCCGATTGAAAACCTGTTGGATTATCCACGCTGGACGCTTCGGCACGAAGGCAAGGTAAAGCAGGTCGAGCTGGTCAACGGTCGTGGCTCCCAGAAGGGCCTGGTCGTGAAACTGAAAGGCCTCGATGATCGTGATGAAGCCCGTCTTCTGAGCGGTTACGAAATCTGCATTCCGCGGAGCCTTTTGCCCAACCTGGCTGCTGACGAGTACTACTGGTACCAGTTGGTGGGCCTGAAGGTCATCAACCAGGACGAACAACTGTTCGGCAAGGTCGATCACCTGTTGGAGACCGGTGCGAACGATGTAATGGTGGTCAAGCCCTGCGCAGGCAGCCTGGATGATCGCGAGCGTCTGTTGCCCTATACGGCGCAATGCGTGCTCGACATCGACCTGGAAGCGGGCGTGATGCGGGTTGAATGGGACGCGGACTTCTAAACGATGGGTAACCTTCGCGTAGACGTCATCACGTTGTTCCCCGAGATGTTCTCGGCCATCACGGAGTACGGCATTACCAGCCGCGCGGTGAAACAGGGGTTGCTTCAGGTGACTTGCTGGAACCCGCGGGACTACACCACAGATCGTCACCACACGGTGGATGATCGGCCGTTTGGCGGTGGTCCGGGCATGGTGATGAAAATCAAGCCTCTGGAAGACGCCCTGGTTAGCGCCAGGCAAGCGACCGGAGCAGCGGCGAAGGTGATCTACCTTTCGCCACAAGGCCGCAAGCTGACTCAGCAGGCGGTCAAAGGCCTGGCCGAACAGGAATCGTTGATCCTGATCGCCGGTCGTTATGAAGGCATCGACGAGCGCTTTATCGAGGCTCATGTCGATGAGGAGTGGTCGATTGGCGACTATGTGCTTTCCGGTGGCGAGCTGCCGGCCATGGTACTGATCGATGCGGTTACACGGCTGCTGCCCGGAGCTTTAGGGCATGTGGACTCGGCGGAAGAGGATTCCTTCACCGACGGTCTGCTCGATTGCCCGCACTACACCCGGCCTGAGGTGTATGCGGATCAGCGTGTTCCCGACGTGTTGCTAAGTGGCAACCATGCACACATCCGGCGTTGGAGAATGAAGCAGTCCCTTGGTAGGACCTTCGAACGACGCGCCGATCTTCTGGAAAGTCGCTCGCTTTCTGGAGAAGAGAAGAAGCTGCTCGAGGAATATCTCCGCGAGCGGGACGATAGTTAAACGTATCGATGGTGGATCACGTATCCATCTTAGGAGCACAGCATGACCAACAAGATCATCCAGCAGCTCGAAGCCGAGCAGATGAGCAAGGAAATCCCGACCTTCGCACCAGGCGACACCGTTGTCGTTCAGGTTAAAGTGAAGGAAGGTGAGCGTTCCCGTCTGCAGGCGTTCGAAGGCGTCGTTATCGCCAAGCGTAACCGCGGTCTGAACAGCGCCTTCACCGTGCGCAAGATCTCCAGCGGCGTTGGCGTAGAGCGTACCTTCCAGACCTACAGCCCGCAAATCGACAGCCTGGCCGTGAAACGTCGTGGTGACGTGCGTAAAGCCAAGCTGTACTACCTGCGCGACCTGTCCGGCAAAGCCGCTCGCATCAAGGAAAAACTGTCCTGAGTGCAGTTTGCCCGGTGGCCAAGGCCGCCTAGCGAGAAAAAAGCAGCCTTCGGGCTGCTTTTTTGCGTTTTGAACCCCCGAAGATGTGATTGCCATGAATACCCGAGACCAGGAAATCCTGCGCCGCACCGAGCTGTCGGTGACCCGCGTGACCAAGGCGGTGTTCCCCAACACCACCAACCACCACAACACCCTGTTCGGCGGCACCGCCCTGGCCTGGATGGACGAAGTGTCGTTCATCGCCGCCACGCGCTTCTGCCGCCTGCCGCTGGTGACCGTGTCCACTGATCGCATCGACTTCAAGCACCCGATCCCGGCGGGCTCGATCGTCGAGTTGGTGGGGTCGGTCATCAAGGTGGGTAATACCAGCTTGCAGGTGCAGGTGGATGTGTTCGTCGAGAACATGTACCTGGATGGCCGCGAGCGAGCGATTCATGGGGTGTTCAGCTTCGTCGCCATCGACGAGGACAAGCGCCCGGTGCCGGTTTTGCCCCAGGCCTGAGTTCTCCTGCACTGGCCCTTTCGCGGGCGCGCCCGCTCCCACAAGTACTGCAAAGCATTCAAAGCCTGTGGAGGTCCTGTGGGAGCGGGCGTGCCCGCGAAGAGGCCGGTACAGACAACCCCCAAGGTGCTGTGAAACACTAGCCCCACCTCCAACACCCAGCAGCCCCGAATGCCCGCCCTAGACCACCCCCTGATCGACCAGTTCCTCGACGCCCTGTGGCTTGAAAAGGGCCTGTCCGACAACACCCGCATGTCCTACCGCAGCGACCTGGCTCTGTTCAACGGCTGGCTGCAGGAACACGGCGTCAGCTTGCCCGACGCCGGCCGCGACCTGATTCTCGACCACCTGGCCTGGCGCCTCGACCAGGGCTACAAGCCGCGCTCCACGGCACGCTTCCTGTCCGGCCTGCGCGGCTTCTTCCGCTACCTGCTGCGGGAAAAGCTGGTGGCCATCGACCCGACCCTGCAAGTGGACATGCCGCAACTGGGCAAGCCGCTGCCCAAGTCGTTGTCCGAAGCCGACGTCGAAGCCTTGCTGCAGGCCCCGGACCTGAGCGAAGCCATCGGCCAGCGTGACCGCGCCATGCTCGAAGTGCTTTACGCCTGTGGCCTGCGGGTCACCGAACTGGTCAGCCTGGCCCTCGACCAGGTCAACCTGCGCCAGGGCGTGCTGCGGGTGATGGGCAAGGGCAGCAAGGAGCGCCTGGTGCCCATGGGCGAAGAGGCGGTGGTGTGGCTGCAACGCTACCTGCGCGATGGCCGCGCCGAACTGCTCAATGGCCGCCCCAGCGATGTCTTGTTCCCCAGCCAGCGTGGCGAGCAGATGACCCGCCAGACCTTCTGGCATCGCATCAAGCACCATGCCCGGGTCGCCGGCATCGACAAACCGCTGTCGCCGCACACCCTGCGCCATGCCTTCGCTACTCATCTGCTCAACCATGGCGCCGACCTGCGCGTGGTGCAGATGCTGCTGGGCCACAGTGATCTGTCGACCACGCAGATCTACACCCATGTCGCCAAGGCCCGCCTGCAGCAATTGCACGCCCAGCACCACCCGCGTGGATGAATGTTTTTCATGTTCCGCCGACCGGTCCTTGCAAGGCCCTTCACCGGCGGTGTGATGTGGTAGGCTTGGGCGGTTTGCACCAAGGGCCGCACGGTCACCGCGTATTTTCCGCAGGTGGCGCCCTCCGGCCCCTGTCCGCCTTCAGGAGTTCCCATGCGCGTGACCCAGTTTTTCGCCGCCGCCGCGTTGGCGCTGGCCAGTACCTTTGCCGTTGCTGCGGCAACCGACAGCAATGCCACTGCCGAGCAGGCCATCCGTAAGTCGTTGCAGAACCTCGAGCTGGAAGTGCCCGTCGAAAGCGTGGCCAGCAGCCCGGTCAGTGGCCTGTATGAAGTCAAGCTGCAGGGCGGCCGCGTGCTTTATGCCAGCGGCGACGGCCAGTTCGTGATGCAGGGCTACCTGTTCCAGATCCAGGACGGCAAGCCGGTCAACCTCACCGAGAAGACCGAGCGCCTGGGCATTGCCAAGCTCATCAACGGCATTCCAGCCGCCGAGATGGTGGTTTATCCTGCCAAGGGCGAGACCAAGTCGCACATCACGGTATTCACCGACACCACCTGCCCGTACTGCCACAAGCTGCACGCCGAGGTGCCCGAGCTCAACCGCCGCGGTATCGAAGTGCGCTATGTCGCCTTCCCGCGTCAGGGCCTCGGTTCGCCGGGTGACCAGCAGTTGCAGGCCGTCTGGTGTTCCAGCGACCGCCGTGCGGCGATGGACAAGATGGTCGAGGGTGAGGAAATCAAGGCCGCCAAGTGCGCCAACCCGGTCAGCAAGCAGTTCCAGCTGGGCCAGTCGATCGGCGTCAACGGCACGCCGGCGATCGTCCTTGAAAGCGGCCAGGTCATTCCGGGCTACCAGCCGGCACCGCAGGTCGCCAAGCTGGCACTGGCCAAGTAATCCAATTCAGTACGCCGTCGTCATGGGGTGACGGCATGTTTCACGGTCGGCATAGGTGTCGGCCGTTCAATGGGGAGTTCACAGTGAAACCGGTCAAAGTAGGCATCTGTGGGTTGGGGACCGTCGGTGGCGGAACCTTCAATGTACTTCAGCGCAACGCCGAGGAGATCGCCCGCCGTGCCGGGCGCGGTATTGAAGTGGCACAGATTGCCATGCGCTCGCAGAACCCGAACTGCCAGATTACCGGTACCCCCATTACCGCTGATGTGTTCGAAGTTGCGAGCAACCCGGAGATCGACATTGTCATCGAGCTGATCGGTGGCTACACCGTGGCCCGCGAACTGGTGCTCAAGGCCATCGAAAACGGCAAGCACGTGGTCACCGCCAACAAGGCGCTGATTGCCGTGCACGGCAATGAAATCTTCGCCAAGGCCCGCGAGAAGGGCGTGATCGTCGCCTTCGAGGCGGCCGTGGCCGGTGGCATCCCGGTGATCAAGGCCATCCGCGAAGGCCTGTCGGCCAACCACATCAACTGGCTGGCCGGCATCATCAACGGCACCGGCAACTTCATCCTCACCGAAATGCGTGAGAAGGGCCGCGCCTTCCCGGACGTGCTGGCCGAAGCCCAGGCGCTGGGTTACGCCGAAGCCGACCCAACTTTCGACGTTGAAGGCATCGATGCCGCGCACAAGTTGACCATCCTGGCTTCGATCGCTTTCGGCATCCCGCTGCAATTCGACAAGGCCTACACCGAAGGCATTACCCAGCTGACCACTGCTGACGTGAATTATGCCGAGGCCCTGGGCTACCGCATCAAGCACCTGGGTGTGGCCCGCCGCACTGCCGAAGGTATCGAGCTGCGCGTACACCCGACGCTTATCCCGGCCGACCGCCTGATCGCCAACGTCAACGGCGTGATGAACGCCGTCATGGTCAATGGCGACGCCGCCGGTTCCACCCTGTACTACGGCGCCGGTGCCGGCATGGAGCCTACCGCTTCGTCGGTGGTCGGCGATCTGGTCGATGTGGTCCGTGCCATGACCTCCGACCCGGAAAACCGCGTGCCGCACCTGGCCTTCCAGCCGGATTCGCTGTCGGCCCACCCGATCCTGCCGATCGAGGCCTGTGAAAGCGCCTACTACTTGCGCATCCAGGCCAAGGATCACCCTGGCGTACTGGCCCAGGTGGCCAGCATCCTCTCGGAGCGTGGCATCAACATCGAGTCGATCATGCAGAAGGAAGCCGAGGAACAGGACGGCCTGGTGCCGATGATCCTGCTGACCCATCGCGTGGTCGAGCAGCGTATCAACGACGCCATCGTCGCCCTGGAAGCCCTGCAGGACGTGGTCGGCAAGGTCGTGCGCATTCGCGTCGAGCAGCTCAACTAACAATAGTGCCGGCGGGCCGCCAGTGCGGCCCCGGCCCCAGCATCGAAGGTTTGCACCCATGCGCTATATCAGTACCCGCGGCCAGGCTCCGGCCCTCAATTTCGAAGACGTCCTGCTGGCTGGCCTGGCCAGCGACGGCGGCCTGTACGTCCCGGAAAACCTGCCACGCTTCACCCAGGAAGAAATCGCCTCGTGGGCCGGCCTGCCGTACCACGAACTTGCCTTCCGGGTGATGCGCCCGTTCGTCGAAGGCAGCATCGCCGACGCCGACTTCAAGAAGATCCTCGAAGAAACCTACGGCGAGTTCGCCCACGCCGCGGTTGCCCCGCTGCGTCAGCTGAACAGCAACGAGTGGGTGCTGGAGCTGTTCCACGGCCCGACCCTGGCGTTCAAGGACTTCGCCCTGCAACTGCTCGGCCGCCTGCTGGACCACGTGCTGGCCAAGCGCAACGAGCGCGTGGTGATCATTGGCGCCACCAGCGGTGACACCGGTTCCGCCGCCATCGAAGGTTGCCGCCGTTGCGACAACGTCGACATCTTCATCCTGCACCCGCACCAGCGCGTGTCGGAAGTGCAGCGCCGGCAGATGACCACCATCTTCGGCGACAACATCCATAACATCGCCATCGAAGGCAACTTCGACGACTGCCAGGAAATGGTCAAGGCCAGCTTCGCCGACCAGTCGTTCCTCAAGGGCACCCGCCTGGTTGCGGTCAACTCGATCAACTGGGCGCGGATCATGGCCCAGATCGTCTACTACTTCCACGCGGCCCTGCAACTGGGTGGCCCGGCGCGTTCCGTGGCGTTCTCGGTGCCGACCGGCAACTTCGGCGACATCTTCGCTGGCTACCTGGCACGTAACATGGGCCTGCCGGTCAGCCAGCTGATCGTCGCCACCAACCGCAACGACATCCTGCATCGCTTCATGAGCGGCAACCAGTACGTCAAGGAAACCCTGCACGCGACCCTGTCGCCGTCGATGGACATCATGGTCTCGTCCAACTTCGAGCGCCTGCTGTTCGACCTGCACGGCCGCAACGGCGGCGCCATTGCCGAACTGATGGCCAACTTCAAGCAAGGTGGCGGCTTCAGCGTCGAGCAAGACCGCTGGACCGAAGCGCGCAAGCTGTTCGACTCGCTGGCAGTGAGTGACGAGCAGACCTGCGAAACCATCGCCGAAGTGTTCGCCGCTACCGGCGAAGTGCTCGACCCGCACACCGCAATCGGCGTCAAGGCCGCCCGCGAGTGCCGCCGCAGCCTGGACACGCCGATGGTGGTGCTGGGTACCGCGCACCCGGTCAAGTTCCCGGAAGCGGTGGAGAAGGCCGGTGTTGGCAAGGCGCTGGAGCTGCCGGCGCACCTCAGCGACCTGTTCAGCCGTGAGGAGCGTTGCACGGTGCTGGCCAATGACCTGAAGGCTGTGCAGGGCTTTGTCAGCCAGCATGGCAACCGCGGCAAGCCGCTGTAAACATCGGGGCCGCACTGCGGCCCATCGCCGGCAAGCCAGCTCCCACCCCGACCGCATAGGCCCAAGGTCATGTGCAATCCCTGTGGGAGCTGGCTTGCCGGCGATGGGCTGCGGAGCAGCCCTAATTGTCCGAATCTTCCCACTGCTCCATCAGAAACATCCTATTCAGGCCGCCCAGCGCAACGCCTAATTTAGCCGGTCCTCCCATCAGGAGCGGCTCATGTACCAGCCCTACGTGTTGATCCACCAGGCTCGCCCATCCCATCAGATCCTCCTGCACCAGGCCCTCAATGCCCAAGGCATGTTCCATGTGCGCATCAGCGAAACCAGCGCAGACCTCGACGCCTGCCTGAACGCCGATCACCGCCCCGATCTGTTGATCCTTGACCACGCCATGCCAACCCGGGCCGGCCTTGCCTTGCTCGAACACCAGCACCGAACCCGCGCTTTGCTGTTCGTCGGCCAGGCTACCCCCAAGCGCCACAACCTTGCCCAAGAGGCCAGAAACCGGGGCCTGTGGGTGCTCGCCGAACTGCCCTGGCCGCTGTCGATGCCAAGCCTGCAGCGTGCCCTGCAAGCACTGCAGGCGCGCCCGTGGCGGCGTATTCAAACTGTCACGTCCGCCCCGCATGCTCACTGAAGCAGCCGCGGTGTAACGAACTTTCCGCTGCGTCTGTTGGTCAGTTCCTCTATATCCCACCACGCAGCGAGTGATCCGGATGGAAAGAATCTGCAGACTGCTCAACGAAGCCCTGACCCCCTATCAGACCCACCTCGGCGTCGCCGATGCCCAGGGTAATCGCCAATTGACCGTTCATGACCGCCTCGCCGGCATCACCCTGCGGCGCACGGTCAGCGAGCGCCAGTTGCAGGAACAAAGCCTGTTGATCGACCTGGTGGATGGCCTGCACCGCGACCTGCAGATCGCCGAAGGGCGTTTGCAGCCCTGTGTGATCGCGGCATTGCAGCAGCGCCAGCAACCCCATGGAACCTTTGCCTGAGTGGTTTATCAGACACTGTAGGGGCAGCCGGGCCAGTGCTTTGCTCCGGCGCTGGCAAGGCTGTCACGGGAAGCCCCCAAGGGCTTTCGCTTGGCCCCGGGCGTGTTTCCCCAGCGCCCGGGGTTTCTTTTTTGGGTTGCCTGCACCGGCCCTATCGCCGGCAAGCCAGCTCCCACAGATACTGCACATGGCTTGAGGTTGATTCGGTCGAGGTGGGAGCTGGCTTGCCGGCGATAGGGCCGGTGCAGGCAATCAGTGGTCTTCGAAGAAGCGCTTGCTCTCTTCCAGGTAGTCTTCCTGCAACGCCGGGTCCAGCCAGCGTGCATACAACCTCGGCAACACATCCCGGCGCAAGGCAGGCAGCAGTTGGTCGATGTGCGCAATCGCTTCACGCCCAAGCTCGCTATTCGAACAACCTACATGCAGAAACTGGTAGCGGTTCACCCCTTGCACAGGATGAAACCGGTAGTCAGTCAGTGCCCCGCCTTGCTGCTCCACCAGGTAGCGCACTTCGGGCCAGTAGCCGAGCACCATGCGCAGGCGCCCGAGCTGTTGCATCTGTAGCAGGTTGGCGGTGGCGTCGTTGCCGTAGTGGCGGCTGAACGCGGTGTCGGGCAACTGGCGCAGGATGGCGTCGATCTGCGTGCCATAGCTGCGCTCGGCGACAACCCCCAGCTTCAGCGGGGTCTTGCTCAGCAGGGCATGCAGGTCTACCTCCTGGCCGTCGAGGTAAGGCGCCACCAGCGCCTCGCTGTCCTTGCGCAGCACCAGGCCGCCACTGAGCACGCCCAGGGAGGGCACGGAAAACCGCACATATTCGGCGCGCTCCGGCGTCCACAGCAGGGTCGGGTCGCAGGTGAAGCTATTCAGGTCCTGCAGCATCTGGATGCCGCGGGCGCGGTTGACCCGCAGGATGCTGTGGTCGTACTCGGGCATCTGCCTGATCAGCAGGGGCAACAGCTGGTCGATCACCCCTTGGCCTTTTTCCGGCCCTTCCAGAATGGTGAACGGCGGCAGGTCGCGCACCAGCCAGAAGATGCGCTCCTTGGCAGTGGCAGGCTGCAACAGCAATGCGGGCAGCAGCCCGCACAGCAGGACCAGGTGACGTAGGCAACGGGCAGCGCGCATGGACCAGGGCCGCGCCAGGGTCAGACCGTGCCTGCTGCGCGCAGGCTGGCGATGGCCGCCGCGTCGTAGCCCAGGTTGCCGAGCAGCGCCTCGGTGTGTTCGCCCAGCGCCGGGCCTACCCACTCGGTGGAGCCGGGGGTGTCCGACAGCTTGGGCACGATGCCCGGCATGCGGAATGGCTTGCCGTCCGGCAGCTTGGCCTGCAGGAACATTTCGCGTGCCAGGTACTGCGGGTCGTTGAACATGTCCTCGGCCGAATAGATGCGGCTGGCCGGCACTTCGGCGGTGTTCAGCACCTGTATCAGTTGCTCCAGCGGCAGGCTGTTGGCCCAGCGGTCGATTACCCCGTACAGCTCGTCACGGCGCAGGTCGCGGCCATCGTTGGTGGCCAGGGTCGGGTCGTCGGCCAGGTCGGTGCGGCCAATGGCCTGCATGAAGCGCTTGAAGATCGCATCGCCGTTGGCGCCGATCTGCACATGCTTGCCGTCGGCGCTGGTGTGAATGGAGGAGGGCGTGATGCCGGGCATGATGTTGCCGGTGCGTTCGCGGATAAAGCCGAACACATCGAACTCCGGGACCATGCTTTCCATCATGGCGAAGATCGCTTCGTACAGGGCTACGTCCACCACCTGGCCCTGGCCGCCGTTGACTTCCCGGTGTCGCAGCGCCATCAGTGCGCCGATCACCCCCCACAGGGCAGCAATCGAGTCACCGATGGAAATGCCCGTGCGCACCGGTGGGCGGTCGTCGAAGCCGGTGATGTAGCGCAGGCCGCCCATCGACTCGCCCACGGCGCCGAAGCCCGGCTGGTCCTTCATCGGCCCGGTCTGGCCGAAGCCCGACAGGCGCACCATTACCAGGCGCGGGTTGAGCGCGTGCAACACGTCCCAGCCCAGGCCGAGTTTTTCCAGCACGCCCGGGCGGAAGTTCTCGATCAGGATGTCGGCGTCGGCCAGCAGGCGCTTGAGAATCTCGCGGCCCTCTGGGTGCTTGAGGTTGAGGGTGAGCGACTGCTTGTTGCGAGCCTGCACGAACCACCACAGCGAGGTGCCTTCGTACAGCTTGCGCCATTTGCGCAACGGGTCGCCGCCATCGGGCGATTCGACCTTGACCACCTCGGCGCCGAATTCGGCACAGATGCGCGAGGCGAACGGGCCAGCGATAAGGGTGCCGAGTTCGACAACCTTGAGACCGGCGAGGGGTTTGCTGGGCGTAGTCATGGGGCATCCGTGGCAGCTGGGCAGATGCGTGGTTTTATCATAGGTCCGAAGCGGCAGATACTGCTGCGGGGCAACGAAGGGCAGTATCGGTTAGACTGTGTCACTTTTTCTCTGCGCAAGAAGCCCGTCGACCATGGCCCAGCCGTCCACCACCTACAAATTCGAACTGAACCTGACCGACCTCGACCGCGGCGTGTACGAAAACGTCCGTCAGACCATCGCCCGCCACCCTTCGGAAACCGAAGAGCGCATGGCCGTACGCCTGCTGGCCTACGCCCTGTGGTACAACGAGAACCTGTCGTTCGGCCGTGGCCTGTCCGATGTGGATGAAGCGGCGCTTTGGGAAAAGAGCCTGGACGATCGCATCCTGCACTGGATCGAAGTGGGCCAGCCGGACGCCGACCGACTGACTTGGTGCTCGCGCCGCACCGAGCGTACCAGCCTGCTGGCCTACGGCAGCCTGCGCGTATGGCAGAACAAGGTGGTGGACGCGGTCAAGGGCTTGAAGAACCTGAGCATTGCCGCCGTGCCGCAGGAGGTGCTGGAAACCCTCGCCACCGACATGCCCCGCACCATCAAGTGGGACGTGATGATCAGTGAAGGCACCTTGTTCGTCACCGACGACCGTGGCCAGCACGAAGTGCAGCTGGAGTGGCTGCTTGGTGAGCGCGGCTGAAGCACCCCATGCGTATCGAACCTCGCCCGCTGCCGCCGACCCTGCCATTCCTGGGTAACCTGCCACCCTTGCTGACCCGCCTGTACGCCGCGCGCGGCGTGCAGAGCGAGGCCGAGCTGGACAAAAGCCTCGCGCGCCTGCTGCCGTACCAGCAGCTCAAGGGCATCGAGGCCGGTGTGGATCTGCTGGTCGAGGCTATCGACCAGCGCCAGCGCATTCTCATCGTCGGCGACTTCGATGCCGACGGCGCCACTGCCAGTACTGTCGGCGTGCTGGGCCTGCGCCTGCTGGGCGCGGCCCACGTCGACTACCTTGTGCCCAACCGCTTCGAGTACGGCTATGGCCTGACCCCGGAAATCGTCGAGGTGGCGCTGCAACGCCAGCCGCAGCTGCTGATCACCGTGGACAACGGCATTTCCAGCGTCGACGGTGTGGCAGCCGCCAAGGCCGCCGGGCTCAAGGTGCTGGTCACCGACCACCACCTGCCGGGTGCGGAGTTGCCCGACGCCGACGCCATCATCAATCCCAACCAGCCGGGTTGCAGTTTCCCGAGCAAGGCGCTGGCCGGGGTAGGGGTGATCTTCTACGTGCTGATGGCCCTGCGTGCGCGCCTGCGCAGCCTGGGGCGCTACGAAACGCAGCCGCAGCCGAACATCGGCGAATTGCTCGACCTGGTTGCCCTGGGCAGCGTCGCCGACGTGGTGCCATTGGATGCCAACAACCGCATCCTGGTGCACCAGGGCCTCGAGCGCATTCGCGCCGGCCGCGCCCGGCCGGGGCTCAAGGCCATTCTTGAAGTGGCCCGTCGCGATCACCGGCGCATCACTTCGACCGACCTTGGCTTTATCCTGGGCCCGCGGCTGAACGCTGCCGGGCGCCTGGACGACATGAGCCTGGGCATCGAATGCCTGCTGTGTGAAGACGCGGCCCTGGCCCAGGACATGGCCCAGCAGCTGGACGACCTGAACCAGGACCGCAAGTCGATCGAACAGGGCATGCAGCGCGAGGCCCTGGCCCAGCTCAAGGACCTGCCTGTCGAGTCGATGCCATATGGCCTGTGCCTGTTCGATGCCGACTGGCACCAGGGGGTTATCGGTATTCTGGCTTCGCGCTTGAAGGAGCGTTACCACCGGCCGACCATCGCTTTCGCCGACGCTGGCGAGGGCATGCTCAAAGGGTCGGCGCGTTCGGTGCCGGGGTTCCATATTCGCGATGCGCTGGATGCTGTGGCGGCGCGCCACCCGCAACTGATCAGCAAGTTCGGCGGCCACGCGATGGCGGCGGGGTTGTCGTTGCCCGAGGCCAATTTCCCGGCATTTGCCGAGGCGTTCGACGAAGAAGTGCGACGCCAGCTGCGCGAAGAGGACCTGACCGGTCGGCTGTTGTCCGACGGCAGCCTGGCGGTGGAGGAGTTCCACCTCGACCTGGCCAAGGCCCTGCGCCATGCCGGGCCCTGGGGGCAGCACTTCCCCGAGCCGCTGTTCCATGGCGTGTTCCAGTTGGTGGAGCAGCGCGTGGTGGGCGAGCGGCACCTGAAGGTGGTGCTCAAGAGCGAGTGCGGCTCGGTGCGGCTGGACGGCATTGCCTTTGGCATTGACCGCGAAGTGTGGCCGAACCCGACGGTGCGTTGGGTCGAGTTGGCGTACAAGCTGGATGTGAACGAGTTCCGTGGCAATGAAAGTGTGCAGTTGATGATTGCCCACATGGAGCCGCGCTGACTCCAATTCCGGGGCAGCGTTGCAGCCCATCGCCGGTGAACCAAGCGCGATCCCTGTGGGAGCTGGCTTGCCGGCGATCACCGGCGAAGCCGGTGCCATCCACTGAGTCGCCTTCTTCGCGGGCACGCCCGCTCCCACAGGGCCTGCGGCGGGCTTGAGACTTGCGCTGTACCTGTGGGAGCTGGCTTGCCGGCGATCACCGGCGAAGCCGGTGCCATCCACCGCGTCGCCTGCTTCGCGGGTAAACCCGCTCCCACAAGGCTCTGCGGCGGGCTGGCTAATGTGCTCCATGTGCGATCGATGATCACATCAAACTCAGCGCGCCATACCTAACTCGGCATCATCCATCAGCGCCTTGGCCATCGCACTGAGATAGTGCGCAGCCCAGATCATCATGGGTTTCTCATCCATCAGCCCGACGATGGTCAACTCCCGCACATAGCCCATCAATTCCGAAGCCTGATCGCGGGCGTCTTGGCACGGAATGCCCGCTTCGATGCGAAATAATGGGTGGGTCTGGTTCTCACCCTGAAAGAAAGTGGTCTTGCCGACGGTGAATTGGGTGTCGTCTGTCTTCATTGATTCCTCTCCTGATCATTCTGAGCGCTTTGTCGAAGGAGAAGAAATGAGGGGGATCAGGGACTGTCATTTTCATATCAATCACTCGTATGGTTGCTGATTGACCGCCTCTCCGATTCCACACGAAGGGTGGCAGTTGTACGCGGTGTGGAATCCAGGCTACGAGTAAACCCGGTAGGCTTTGCGGCCTTCCGCGCACAACTGCCATGACGACAGCTACTCGGTAATTGATCGGGATTCCACCCCCGGCCGCTTAATGCCAGCGACCAGCAAAGGCTAGAGAGTCAGGATTCCAGTAACAATCAGACGCGAGTCGACAGGACTTGTAGGTTATTTCTTCAACCTAGGCTTCACCATATCTGGGCCGTAAGGGATATCTGAAACTCTGATCAGACATGGGGCTGGTAACGCAGAGCCGTTCAACCTCTACCAAATCCCATGGAACCTCCCCCCCAACCATTCTGGTCTAGTCTGAAGTTATGACCGGACCTGGGCCAGGGACGTGCAATTGAGTGTCCGGGCCGGATCACCATTGGAGTCCTTGGGAGGTGCCCTCATGAGCCTGCTGCTCGAGCCTTACACCCTGCGTCAGCTGACCCTGCCCAACCGCATCGCCGTTTCGCCGATGTGCCAGTATTCCGCCGTCGATGGCCTGGCCAACGATTGGCACCTCGTCCATTTAGGCAGCCGCGCCGTGGGTGGCGCTGGCCTGGTAATCACTGAAGCCGTGGCGGTGACCGCCGATGGCCGCATCACCGCTGAAGACCTCGGCCTATGGGACGACGCTCAGATCGCCCCGCTGCAACGCATCACCCGTTTCATCACCGCCCAGGGGAGCGTGCCCGGCATCCAGCTGGCTCACGCCGGGCGCAAGGCCAGCACCTATCGCCCGTGGCTGGGCAAGCAAGGCAGCGTCAAGCTCGAAGAGGGCGGCTGGCAGCCGGTAGGGCCGTCGAAAATCGCCTTCGACCCGCAGCACACCGCGCCGCGGGAATTGAACAAGGATGAAATCGAGCAGGTGATCGCCGCCTTCGTCGCCTCCACCGAGCGCGCCCTGAAGGCCGGTTTCAAAGTGGTCGAGATCCACGCCGCCCACGGCTACCTGTTGCACCAGTTCCTGTCGCCGCTGAGCAACCAGCGTCGCGACGAGTACGGCAGTTGCTTCGAAAACCGCATCCGCCTGACCCTGGAGGTGGTCGAGGCCGTGCGCAAGGTCTGGCCTGCCGAGTTACCGCTGTTCGTGCGGGTATCGGCGACCGACTGGGTCGAGGACGGCTGGAACCCGGATGAAACCGTCGAACTGGCCCGCCGCCTGCGTGGTTTGGGCGTCGACCTGATCGACGTGTCCTCCGGCGGCACCTCGGTCAACGCCGAAATCCCCACCGGCCCGGGCTACCAGACACGCTTCGCCGAGCGTGTGCGCAAGGAATCGGAAATCGCCACCGGCACCGTGGGCATGATCACCGAACCGGCCCAGGCCGAGCACATTCTGCGCACCGGCCAGGCCGACATCATCTTCCTCGCCCGCGAACTGCTGCGCGACCCGTACTGGCCGCTGCATGCCGACGACGACCTGGGCGGCAACAAAGCTACCTGGCCTGCGCAATACCAGCGTGCCACCAGCCGGGCCAACCCGATTCACGAGTCGGACCTGCGGGATTGACCTGACCCAAGCATTACGCGGTCGTTGTAGGAGCGGCCTTGTGTCGCGAAAGGGCTGCGAAGCGGCCCCAGGTTTCCAGCTCCGCCGCTGATATTACCGGGGCCGCTTTGCGGCCCTTTCGCGACACAAGGCCGCTCCTACACAGTATTGCACCGCCTTTGAATGCGATGCGGTATCTGTGGGAGCGGGCATGCCCGCGAAGAAGGCGACTCGGTGTATGGCACCGGCTTTGCCGGTGTTCGCGGGTGAACCCGCTCCCACAGAGGTCGCGCAAAATCAGGCGTTGATACTTGCTCCTGTTCTATTGGCTACTTTGCAGGAAAGCTCCTGGGCTGAGGTGCCAGTCTCAACCCAGGCTTTACCCTCAATGCTTGATCATCACATGCCGCACACAGGTGTAGTCCTCCAGCCCATACATCGACATGTCCTTGCCATACCCCGAATGCTTCTGCCCGCCATGGGGCATTTCGCTGACCAGCATGAAGTGGGTGTTCACCCACGTGCAGCCATACTGCAGGCGCGCCGCCAGGCGGTGGGCGCGGCCGGTGTCGCGGGTCCAGACCGATGAGGCCAGGCCGTAGTTGGAGTCGTTGGCCCATTCCAGTGCCTGCGCTTCGTCGTTGAAGCGGGTCACCGACACTACCGGGCCGAACACTTCGTTACGCACGATTTCGTCGTCCTGCAGGGTGTCGGCCAGCACGGTCGGTTCGAAGAAGAAACCGTCGCCATCAATCGCCTTGCCACCGGTAATCAGGCGAATGTGCGGCTGGTCGATGGCCCGTTGCACCAGCCCTGCGACCTTGTCGCGGTGCTGGGCACTGATCAGTGGCCCCAGTTCGGTGTCCTCGGCTTCCTGCAGGCCTGGCTTTAGGCTGGCCACTGCGGCCCCCAGGCGTTCGACGAAACGATCATAGATGCCATCTTGCACGTACAGCCGACAGGCGGCGGTGCAGTCCTGGCCGGCGTTGTAGAAGCCGAAGGTACGGATGCCGTCGATGGCAGCATCGATGTCGGCATCGTCGAACACCAGCACCGGGGCCTTGCCGCCCAGTTCCATGTGCATGCGTTTCACGCTGTCGGCAGTGGCGCTGATGATGTGAGCGCCGGTGGGGATCGAGCCAGTCAGCGACACCATGCGCACCTTGGGGTGGTTGACCAGCGGGTTGCCGACCGTCTGGCCACGGCCGAAGAGGATGTTCAGCACACCCGGTGGCAGCAGGTCCTGGGCCAGTTCGCCGAGGCGCAGGGCGGTCAGCGGGGTCAGCTCGGAGGGCTTGATCACCACCGTGTTGCCGGCAGCCAGGGCTGGGGCGATCTTCCAAGCCAGCATCATCAACGGGTAGTTCCACGGTGCGATCGAGGCCACCACGCCCAGCGGGTCGCGGCGGATCATCGAAGTATGCCCCGGCAGGTACTCGCCGGCTGCCGAGCCGCCCAGGCAGCGCGCCGCACCGGCGAAGTAGCGGAACACGTCGGCAATTGCCGGGATCTCGTCATTCAGCGCGGCGCTCAGCGGCTTGCCGCAGTTCTGCGATTCCAGTCGGGCCAGTTCATCGCCATGGGCTTCGATAGCGTCGGCCAGCGCCAGCAAGGCTTGCGAGCGTTCCTTGGGGGTGTTTTGCGACCAGCTGTCGAAGGCCTGGTCGGCGGCGCGTACGGCGCTGTCCACCTGGGCCTCGCTGGCTTCGTTGATCTGCGCCAGGGCACTGCCCAGCGCCGGGTTGAGCACGGTCCAGGCCGGGCCTTCGCCAGCGACCAGCTGGCCATTGATCAGCATCTGCGTTTGCATCGGGGACTCCTCCAGGGTCATTTGCCACTGCCCGCGACGCTTTCACCGCCACGGGTCAGGTAATAGGCGCCAAGGATCGGCAGCATGGTCACCAGCATCACCAGCATGGCGACCACGTTGGTCACCGGCACGTCGCGCGGGCGGCTGAGCTGGTTGAGCAGCCAGATCGGCAGGGTGCGTTCGTGGCCGGCAGTGAAGGTGGTGACGATGATTTCGTCGAACGACAGGGCAAAGGCCAGCATGCCACCGGCCAGCAGCGCCGAGCCGAGGTTGGGCAGGATGATGTAGCGGAAGGTCTGCCAGCCATCGGCGCCCAGGTCCATCGAGGCTTCGATCAGGCTCTGCGAAGTACGCCGCAGGCGAGCGATCACGTTGTTGTAGACGATCACCACGCAGAACGTGGCATGGCCGACCACGATGGTGAAAACCCCGGGCTCGATCCCCAAGGTCTTGAACGCCGAAAGCAGGGCGATACCGGTGATGATGCCGGGCAGGGCGATGGGCAGGATCAGCATCAGCGAAATGCTCTCCTTGCCGAAAAAGCTGCGCCGGTACAGCGCCGCCGAGGCCAGCGTGCCGAGCACCAGGGCGATCAGCGTTGCCAGGCAGGCCACT
Organism: Pseudomonas sp. B8(2017); assembly: GCF_002113575.1. Classification (NCBI taxonomy): domain Bacteria; kingdom Pseudomonadati; phylum Pseudomonadota; class Gammaproteobacteria; order Pseudomonadales; family Pseudomonadaceae; genus Pseudomonas; species Pseudomonas sp. B8(2017). The sequence continues at coordinate 200,117 of NZ_NEIO01000004.1, forward strand.
TGCAGTGACAGCTTGATCGCTTCCAGCACATCGGGCCGGGCGAAGGCCACGGCGAACCACTTCAGGGTAAAGCCCTTGGGCGGGAAGCTGAACGCCGCGTCTTCGGTGTTGAAGGCATACAGGAAGATGATCAGGATCGGGAAGTGCAGGAACAGCAACCCGCCCCAGGCAGCCAGGCGCAGCCCGGTCGAGGCTTTTTCAGAGTGCATCGAAGGCCCCCAGTCGCTTGACAATGGACAGGTACACCGCGATCAGCACGATCGGCACCAGGGTGAACGCGGCGGCCATCGGCATGTTGCCGATCGCCCCTTGCTGGGCATAGACCATGCTGCCGATGAAGTAGCCGGGCGGGCCGATCAGCTGCGGCACGATGAAGTCGCCCAGGGTCAGCGAGAAGGTGAAGATCGAGCCGGCGGCAATGCCCGGGATCGACAGCGGCAGTATCACCTGCACGAAGGTTTGCCCGGGCCGGGCGCCGAGGTCTGCCGAGGCTTGCAGCAGCGACGGCGGCAAGCGTTCCAGCGAGGCCTGGATCGGCAGGATCATGAACGGCAGCCAGATGTACACGAACACCATGAAGCGCCCCAGGTGCGAAGTCGACAGCGTGCTGCCGCCCACGCCCGGTACCGTCAGCACTGTTTGCAGCAGGGCATCAAGGTGCAGTTGCTGGACGAACCATTGGGCCACGCCGCCCTTGGCCAGCAGCAGGGTCCAGGCGTAGGTCTTGACGATGTAGCTGGCCCACATCGGCATCATCACCGCGATATAGAAAAACGCCTTGGTCTTGCCGCTGGTGTAGCGCGCCATGTAGTAGGCGATGGGGAAGGCCAGCACCGCGCTGGCCAGCGACACCGCCAGCGCCATGCCCAGGGTGCGCAGGATGATGTCGAAGTTCGACGGGTTGAACAGCGCGGCGAAATTGCCCAGGGTCAGGTCCGGCGTCACCGCCATGGTGAAATCGTCGAAGGTATAGAAGCCCTGCCACAGCAGGTTCAGCAGCGAACCCAGGTAGATCGCGCCGAACCAGGTCAGCGGTGGGACCAGCAGCAGGGCCAGGTACAGGTTGGGGCGCCGGTACAGCAGATTGGACAGGCCGCGCAGTGTGCTCATGTCAGCGGCCCTCGGTTTCCTGCAGCACCGTCATGGCTTCGCGGGGCCAGTGCGCCTGTACCCGTTGCCCGGGTTGCCAGGCCTGTGCCTGCGCCTGCCAGCGGTCGTTGGCCTGGCTCACCGCCAGCAGCTGGCCGCTGTCCAGTTGCAGCTCGTAGCGGGTGGCACTGCCCTGGTACTGGATATCGCGCAGCTGGCCGCTGACCTGGACGTGCTGGCCGGCTGTGGCCGGGTCGCCGAGGCGGATGTGTTCGGGGCGGATGGAGAAGGGCGCCGGGCTGCCATTGAGCAACGTGGCCAGTTCGCCGCGCACAACGTTGGAGGTGCCGACGAATTCGGCGACGAAGGTGGTGGCCGGCTGCATGTACAGGTTGCGCGGGGGGTCGACCTGCTCGATACGGCCGCGGTTGAACACTGCGACGCGATCGGACATCGACAGCGCCTCGGTCTGGTCGTGGGTGACGAAGATGAAGGTGATGCCCAGCTGGCGCTGCAGCTTTTTCAGCTCGCCCTGCATCTGTTCGCGCAACTTAAGGTCCAGCGCGCCAAGCGGCTCGTCCAGCAGCAGTACCCTTGGCCGGTTGACCAGCGCGCGGGCCAGGGCCACGCGCTGGCGCTGGCCCCCGGACAACTGCGCCGGTTTGCGCGCGCCGTAGCCGGCCAGGGCCACCATCGCCAGGGCTTCTTCGGCACGGCTGTGGCGTTCGGCCTTGGCCACGCCTTTTACCTTCAGGCCGTAGGCGATGTTGTCCAGTACGTTCATGTGCGGGAACAGGGCGTAGTCCTGGAATACGGTGTTGACGTCGCGCTGGTAGGGCGGTACGCCCGCAGCCTCGACACCGTGGATGCGGATCGAACCGCTGCTGGGTTGCTCGAAGCCTGCGATCAGGCGCAGGCAGGTGGTCTTGCCCGAACCAGAGGGGCCGAGCATGGAGAAGAATTCGCCATCGATGATGTCGATGCTGACCTGGTCGACGGCCTTGACCTCGCCGAAGGTGCGGGAAACCTGGGTGAACTGGACGGCTAGGGGCATAGGCGGTACTCGGTTGTTCTTGTATTGCCTGTACCGGCCCTAACGCCGGCAAGCCAGCTCCCACAGGTACTGTGCAGGCCTCAAGGCCTATGCGGGCCCTGTGGGAGCCGGCTTGCCGGCGATAGGGCCGGTACAGGTGAAGAAACCCTCAGCGCCCGCCCATGATCGCAATGTAATCCTGGGTCCAGCGGCTATACGGCACGAACTTGCCGCCCTGGGCCTGCGGGGTTTTCCAGAAGGCGATCTTGTCGAAGTTGTCGAAACCGTTGGTCTTGCAGCCCTCGGCCCCCAGCAGCTCGCTGCCGGTGCAGGCCGCCGGCACCGCCGGCAACGAACCGAACCAGGCCGCCACGTCACCCTGTACTTTCGGCTGCAGCGACCAGTCCATCCATTTGTAGGCACAGTTGGGGTGCTTGGCCTCGCTGTGCAGCATGGTGGTGTCGGCCCAGCCGGTCGCGCCTTCCTTGGGAATGGTCGAGGCCACGGGCTGCTTCTCGGCCTTGAGGCCATTGACCATGTAGCCCCAGGAGCTGGAGGCAACCACGCCTTCGTTCTTCACGTCGCTCATCTGCACCGTGGCGTCATGCCAGTAGCGGTGGATCAGCGGTTGCTGCTGGCGCAGCAGCTCCAGCACGGCCTTGTACTGCGCTTCGCTCAGCTCGTACGGGTCCTGGATGCCCAGCTCCGGCTTGGCCGCCTTCAGGTACAACGCCGCATCGGCGATGTAGATCGGCCCATCGTAGGCCTGCACGCGGCCCTTGTTCGGCTTGCCGTCGGGCAGGTTCTGCGGCTCGAACAGCACGCCCCAGCTGGTGGGCGCCTGCTTGAACACGTCGGTGTTGTACAGCAGCACGTTCGGCCCCCATTGGTACGGGGTGCCGTAGACCTGCTTGTCGACCACGTACCAGCCACCGTTCTGCAGCCGTGGGTCGATGTTCTTCCAGTTGGGGATCAAGGCGGTGTTGATCGGCTGTACCCGCTTGCCCGCGATCAGCCGCAGCGAGGCATCGCCCGAGGCGGTGACCAGGTCGTAGCCGCCCTTGGTCATCAGGCTGACCATCTCGTCCGAGGTGGCGGCGGTCTTGACGCTGACCTTGCAGCCGGTTTCCTTCTCGAAGCCGGTCACCCAGTCGTAGGCCTTGTCGCTTTCACCGCGCTCGATGTAGCCGGGCCAGGCGACGATGTCCAGGCGGCCCTCGCCGGGCCCCAGGGCCTTGGGCGGTTCGGCAGCCTGCAGGCTGGCGCTGGCCAGCACGGCGCAGGCGGTTGCGCCGAGCAATGCGGTCTTGTGCACTGACATGGTGTTCCCTCTTCTTGGAGATTTTGGTCGGGGCAGTCATCAAGCAAGCCGTGAAGCGATCGTCATGAACGTGGTGCGGTTAGCGCGGTATTGGCGATATCGAGTCTAGTTGGCTTTTTGCCAGCCAATGCAACATCCGGAAGCAAATCCCCCCATGGCGATCCGGCGGGCAGGGCTTAACCTGACGGCTCCCTTGGCCAACGTGGAGACCGTTTGATGAATACCCGGGGATTGCTCGATCAGTTGCTCAAGTCCGGCCAGGACTTGCTCGCCAGCCAGGCCGGCAAGGGCAGCTCTGGCAAGCCAGGCGCCAGTGCCGGCGGCCTTGGCAGCCTGCTTTCCGGTGCCGGTGGCGGCGCCCTGGCGGCGGGTGCCATGGGCTTGCTGCTGGGCAACAAGAAGGCCCGAAAATATGGCGGCAAGGCCCTTACCTATGGCGGCCTGGCCGCGCTCGGTGTGCTGGCCTACAAGGCCTACGGCAACTGGCAGGCGCGCCAGCAGGTGGCCGCCACCGAGCCACAGACCGTCGACCGCCTGCCGCCGGCCCAGGCCGAGCTGCACAGCCAGGCGGTACTGCGGGCGCTGGTGGCGGCGGCCAAGTCCGATGGCCATATCGACGAACGCGAGCGTGCGCTGATCGAGGGCGAATTCACCCGCCTGGACAACGACCGCGAGTTGCAGCACTGGCTGCATGCCGAGCTGAACAAGCCGCTGGACCCGGCCGAAGTGGCCCGTGCCGCGCAAACGCCGGAAATGGCCGCCGAGATGTACCTGGCCAGCGTGATGATGGTCGACCAGGAAAACTTCATGGAGCGCGCCTACCTGGACGAACTGGCCCGCCAGCTGCGCCTGGACCCGGCCCTGCGTCAGGAACTGGAAAGCCAGGCAAGGCTTGCCGCCGGCCAGTGATGGGGGCTGCGTTGCAGCCGATCGCCGGCAAGCCGGCTCCCACAGGGATCGCACATGGCTTGCCGGCGATGGGCCGCACAGCGGCCCCAATGGCGTTGGGCACAAATGACCGGTCTGTCGGCAAGGTTACCCGGTTACCCCACATTTCAGCCGCATGAGCACTGGGCGCCTGGGCTATACTTCGGCGATTTTTCCCGCTCGTTGTGAATTCCTGAGGGCTGAATGTGAAGAACTGGACCTTGCGCCAACGGATCCTGGCAAGTTTCGCCGTGATCATCGCCATCATGCTGCTGATGATCGTGGCCGCCTACTCGCGGTTGGTGACCATCGCATCCGCCGAGCAGGCAGTGGGGACCGACAGCATTCCCGGCCTCTACTACAGCTCGATGATCCGCAGTGCCTGGGTCGACAGTTACGTCACCAGCCAGCAGCTGGTGGGGCTGTCCAATCACCGCGAATTCACCTCGGCCGACGCAGAGCTGTTCAAGAGCTTCCAGGACCGCCTGAAAGAGCACATGGACAGCTACCAGGGCACCATTCAGGACGATGACGACCAGGCGCGCTTCGACACCTTCATCCAGATGAAAGATGCCTACCTCAAGATCGTCGACCAGGTGCTGGAAGCCTATCGACAGCGCAACTACGCGGAAGCCCAGCGGCTGATCACCGATGTGCTGACCCCGGCCTGGGTGGACGGTCGCAAGCTCCTGAACGAAGTGATCGAGCACAACCGGGCCTCCGCCGACACCGACACCAACGAGATCGTCGGCGCCGTGAGCACGGCCAAGGGCAGCATGATAGTTTCGCTGCTGCTGGCGATCATCGCCGCCGGTATCTGCGGCCTGTTGCTGATGCGCGCCATCACCGCGCCCATGCAGCGCATTGTCCATGCCCTCGACAAACTGCGCTCGGGCGACCTGAGCATGCGCCTGAGCCTGGACCGCAAGGACGAATTCGGCGCCATCGAAAGCGGCTTCAACGAAATGGCCGAGGCCCTGGCCAACCTGGTGGCCCAGGCCCAGCGTTCGTCGGTGCAGGTGACCACCTCGGTGACCGAAATTGCCGCAACCTCCAAGCAACAGCAGGCCACCGCCACCGAAACGGCCGCCACCACCACCGAAATCGGCGCCACCTCGCGGGAAATCGCCGCCACTTCGCGTGACCTGGTGCGCACCATGACCGAAGTCACCTCGGCCGCCGACCAGGCCTCCAGCCTGGCCGGTTCCGGCCAGCAGGGCCTGGCACGCATGGAAGAAACCATGCACCAGGTGATGGGCGCCGCCGACCTGGTCAACGCCAAGCTGGGCATCCTCAACGAAAAGGCCAGCAACATCACCCAGATGGTGGTGACCATCGTCAAGGTCGCCGACCAGACCAACCTGCTGTCGCTCAACGCTGCCATCGAAGCGGAAAAGGCCGGCGAGTACGGCCGCGGCTTTGCCGTGGTAGCCACCGAAGTGCGCCGCCTGGCCGACCAGACCGCCGTGGCCACCTACGATATCGAGCAGATGGTGCGCGAGATCCAGTCGGCGGTGTCGGCCGGGGTCATGGGCATGGACAAGTTTTCCGAAGAAGTGCGCCGCGGCATGTTCGAGGTGCAGCAGGTGGGCGAACAGCTCAGCCAGATCATTCACCAGGTGCAGGCCCTGGCCCCACGCGTGCTGATGGTCAACGAAGGCATGCAGGCCCAGGCCACCGGTGCCGAGCAGATCAACCAGGCGCTGGCCCAGCTCAGCGATGCCAGCACCCAGACGGTCGAATCGCTGCGCCAGGCCAGTTTCGCCATCGATGAGCTGAGCCAGGTGGCCGCTGGCCTGCGTGGCGGCGTGTCGCGCTTCAAAGTCTGACTGCGATGAACGACTTGCAACCGCGCGCCGCGCGGGCGGTCAACGCCAAGGGGGCGTTGTACCTGCAGTTTCGCATCCGGGAGCAACGCTTTGCCCTGAGCGTGCACGAGGTGATCGAGGTGCTGCCGCGCCAGCCTCTCAAGCCGATCGCCAAGGCGCCTGCCTGGGTCGCAGGCATCCTTGCACACCGGGGCCTGCTGGTACCGGTGGTCGACCTGGCGGCATTGAGCTTCGGCCAGCCGGCGGCGCAGCGCACCAGTACCCGCCTGGTGCTGGTGCACTACCGAGGTGGCCTGCAGCTTGGCCTGATCCTGGAGCAGGCCACCGAAACCCTGCGTTGCCACCCTGACGAGTTCCAGCCGTATGGCGTGGAGAGCGGTGAAGCCCCGTACCTGGGGCCGGTGCGTCAGGACGAGCAGGGCTTGTTGCAGCGCATCGAAGTCAACGATCTGCTGCCCGATGCCGTGCACGAGTTGCTGTACGCGGATGATCCGACAGGGATGCCGACATGAACGAACAGCATTTTTTCCGCTTCCTGCGTGAACGCATCGGCCTGGACGTGGAGTCGGTGGGCGCGCCCATGGTCGAGCGTGCGCTGCGCCAGCGCTGCGTGGCCGTGAACGCTGCGGACCTGGATGATTACTGGCTTCACCTGCAGCAGTCGATGGATGAGCAACAGGCGCTGATCGAAGCGGTCATCGTCCCGGAAACCTGGTTCTTCCGTTACCCCGAGTCCTTCACGGCCTTGGCCAGCCTGGCGCACAAGCGCCTGGCCGAGCTGGCCGGGGCGCGCCCGCTGCGTTTGCTCAGCCTGCCTTGCTCGACCGGCGAGGAACCCTATTCGCTGGCCATGGCCTTGCTCGATGCCGGTATCGCGCCGGGAGCGTTCATGATCGACGGCATGGACATCAGCCCCAGTTCCGTGGCCAAGGCCGGGCAGGCCGTGTACGGGCGCAATGCCTTCCGTGGCAGCGACCTGGCCTTTCGCGAGCGTTACTTCGATGCCCTCGACGAAGGCCACCTCCTGCATGAGCGGGTGCGCGAGCAAGTCAGCCTGCAGGTGGGCAATGTGCTCGACCCGGCGCTGGCCAGCCGCGATGGCCTGTACGACTTCGTGTTCTGCCGCAACCTGCTGATCTATTTCGACGTGTCGACCCAACAACGGGTGTTCGAAGTGCTCAAGCGCTTGTTGCACCCACAGGGTGTGCTGTTCATCGGCCCGGCCGAAGGCAGCTTGCTGGCGCGATTGGGCATGCGCCCGCTGGGGATTGCCCAGTCGTTCGCCTACGTGCGCCAGGAGGGTGGCGGCGCTGCGCTGGCTACGCCCCCGGTCCAGCCCTTGCGGCGCACATCGCCAGTACCGGCCAAGCCAGGCTATCCGTTACCGAGCGCAGCGTCGCCGCGCCCACTGCGGGTGCTGCCCGTGGCCGCCAAGCCAGCGCCGGCGCGCGAGCACAAGCGCGAGGAGGCAAGCGAGCTGCTGGCCAGCATCGCCCGGCTTGCCAATGCCGGCGCCAGCGAGCAGGCCCGTGCCGAATGCCAGCGCTACCTGGGCCAGTTCGCGCCTTCGGCGCAGGTTTACTACTGGCTGGGGCTGCTCAGCGATACCGAAGGCGATGCGCAGCAGGCACTGACCCACTATCGCAAAGCCCTGTACCTGGAACCGCAGCACCCCGAGGCGCTGGTGCACCTGGCGGCCTTGCTGGCGGCCCAGGGCGACCTGGCCGGTGCCCGGCGCCTTCAGGAACGCGCCGCGCGGGTTGGTCGGGAGTCTGAACGATGAAGGAATCCGCGATGCAATTGCTCGCTGAGGATGACGCGCACATCGACGACTGCTGGAACCGCATTGGCGTGCACGGCGACAAGCAGTGCCCGCTGCTGGAACGTCACGTTCACTGCCGCAACTGCGAGGTATATGCCGCAGCGGCCACACGCCTGCTCGACCGCTACGCGCTGATGCAGGACCACCAGGCTGCCGTGGCGCCACCGGTCGAGGAAAACACCGGCCGCTCCATGCTGCTGTTCCGCCTGGGCGAAGAGTGGCTGGCGCTGGCCACCGCCTGCCTGGCCGAAATTGCCCCGCTGCAGGCGGTGCATTCGCTGCCGCACCAGCGCTCGCGGGTGTTGCAGGGGGTGGCCAACGTCCGCGGTGCGCTGGTGCCGTGCCTGTCACTGGCCGACCTGCTGGGTGTGCAGGCCAGCGCTGCCGAGCAACGGGGCGGCCGGGCGATGCCACGCATGCTGATCCTGGCTGCGGATGGCGGGCCGGTGGTGATGGCGGTCGAGGAAATCGACGGCATTCACCGGCTCGACCCGCTGTTGCTGGGCAGCGGCCAGGACGCCTCCCACTTCACCGCAGCGGTCCTGCAATGGCGTGGCCGCAGCGTGCGGGTGCTGGACGATCAACACTTACTGTCTGCCGTGCAGCGGAGCCTGTCATGACCCCAGAGCAAATGCGCGACGCATCGTTGCTCGAACTGTTCAGCCTGGAGGCCGAGGCGCAGACCCAGGTGCTCAGCGTCGGCCTGATGGCGCTGGAGCGTAATCCCACGCAGGCCGACCAGCTCGAGGCTTGCATGCGCGCGGCCCATTCGCTGAAGGGCGCGGCGCGGATTGTCGGGGTGGACGCTGGCGTCAGCGTCGCCCACGTCATGGAGGACTGCCTGGTGGCCGCCCAGGAGGGCCGCCTGCGGCTGAGCGCCGAGCATATCGATGCCCTGTTGCAAGGCACCGACCTGTTGATGCGCATCGCCACGCCTGGCGATGCCGGGGCGCAGGCGACCGTGCCGGTGTTCCTTGCGCAAATGGCCAACCTGCTCGACCCGGGGGCGGCAGCCGTGCCCCCCGCGCCACCAGCCGTGCCAGCGCTGCCGGAAGCGCCGGTGCAAACCGTGCAAGCCGAACCTTTGCCGCTGCCTGTCGAACCCTTGGAGCCTGAGCCCGAGCCCGAGCTGGCCCCACGTCGCAAGGCCGGCAAGCGCACCGGCGAAGGTACGGAGCGGGTGCTGCGGGTCACCGCCGACCGCCTCAACAGCCTGCTCGACCTGTCCAGCAAGTCGCTGGTGGAAACCCAGCGGCTCAAGCCTTACCTGGCCACCCTGCAGCGCCTCAAGCGCATGCACGGCCAGGGCATGCAGGCGCTTGATGGCCTGCGCATGCAACTGGAGGACAGTGGCCAGAGCAGCGAGGTGCTCGAAGCCCTGGCACAGACCCAGCGCCTGCTGGCGGAAACCCAGCAGATCCTGCAGCAGCAGGCTGCCGATCTGGACGAGTTCGGCTGGCAGGCCAGCCAGCGCGCACAACTGCTGTACGACACCGCGCTGGCCTGCCGGATGCGGCCGTTTGCCGATGTGCTGACCGGCCAGAGCCGCATGGTGCGCGACCTTGGGCGGTCGCTGGGCAAGCCGGTGCGGCTGTTGGTGGAAGGGGACAAGACCCAGGTCGACCGCGATGTGCTGGAAAAGCTCGAAGCACCGCTGACCCACCTGTTGCGCAATGCGGTCGACCACGGCATCGAGCTGCCCGAGCGGCGCCTGCTGGCGGGCAAGGCGGAGGAGGGGGTGATCCGCCTGCGGGCCTCGCACCAGGCCGGAATGCTCAGCCTGGAACTGATCGACGACGGTGCCGGCATCGACCTCGAGCGCCTGCGCAGCAGCATTGTCGGGCGTGCCCTGTCGCCCGCCGACACGGTGGCGCGGATGAGCGAGCAAGAGTTGCTGACGTTCCTGTTCTTGCCCGGTTTCAGCCTGCGCGACAAGGTCACCGAGGTGTCCGGGCGCGGCGTGGGCCTGGATGCGGTGCAGCACATGATCCGTGAACTGCGCGGTTCGATCGAGTTGACCCAGCTGGCCGGGCAGGGCTGCCGTTTCCACCTGCAGGTGCCACTGACCCTGTCGGTGGTGCGCAGCCTGGTGGTCGAGGTGGGCGGCGAGGCCTATGCCTTCCCGCTCGCTCATATCGAACGCACGCTGGAAGTGAGTGCCGAAGAGATCGTGCAGATCGAGGGGCGCCAGCACTTCTGGCACGAAGGCCGGCACATCGGCCTGGTGGCGGCCAGCCAACTGCTCAACCGCCCGGCCGGGCAAACGCAGGAGAGCAGCCTGCGGGTAGTGGTGATCCGCGAGCGCGAGCAACTGTACGGCGTGGCCGTGGAGCGGCTGGTGGGCGAGCGGGTGCTGGTGGTGATGCCGCTCGACCCACGGCTGGGCAAGGTGCAGGACATTTCTTCCGGCGCCTTGCTCGACGATGGCTCGGTGGTGCTGATCGTCGATGTCGAGGACCTGCTGCGCTCGGTGGAGAAACTGCTCAGCACCGGCAGCCTGGAACGCATCGAGCGCGGCAGCAGCGGCGCCCGTGGCGTGGCGCGCCAGCGCATCCTGGTGGTCGACGATTCGCTGACCGTGCGTGAACTGCAGCGCAAGCTGCTCGGCAACCGTGGCTATGACGTGGCCGTGGCGGTGGACGGCATGGACGGCTGGAACGCCTTGCGTGGCGAGGACTTCGACCTGCTGATCACCGACATCGACATGCCGCGCATGGACGGCATCGAGCTGGTCACCCTGGTGCGCCGCGACCAGCGCCTGCAATCGCTGCCGGTGATGGTGGTGTCCTACAAGGACCGTGAGGAAGACCGACGGCGTGGCCTGGATGCCGGCGCCGACTACTATTTGGCAAAGGCCAGTTTCCATGACGATGCGTTGCTGGATGCTGTGGTTGAGCTGATCGGAGGTGCTCAGGGATGAAGATCGCCATCGTCAACGACATGCCCATGGCCGTGGAGGCGCTGCGCCGGGCGGTCGCCCTGGAGCCGGCGCACGAGGTGGTATGGGTGGCCAGCAATGGCGCCGAGGCGGTGCAGCGCTGCACCGAGCAGCAGCCAGACCTGATCCTCATGGACCTGATAATGCCGGTCATGGATGGCGTCGAGGCCACCCGGCGGATCATGGCCGAAACCCCATGCGCCATCGTCATCGTCACAGTCGACCGCAAGCAGAACGTGCACCGGGTGTTCGAGGCCATGGGCTACGGCGCACTCGACGTGGTGGATACGCCGGCGCTGGGCGCGGGCGATCCCCGTGAAGCGGCGGCGCCACTGCTGCGCAAAATCCTCAATATCGGCTGGCTGATCGGCCAGCAACGTTCGCCTGCCGCTCGCCCGGTGGCCACGCCGCTGCGCGAGGCTTCTCAGCGCCGCGGCCTGGTGGCGATCGGCTCGTCGGCAGGTGGCCCGGCGGCGCTGGAAGTGTTGCTGCAGGGCCTGCCGGCGGCGTTTCCGGCGGCCATCGTGCTGGTCCAGCATGTGGACCAGGTGTTTGCCGCGGGCATGGCCGAATGGCTCAGCAGCGCTGCCGGGCTGCCGGTGCGCCTGGCCCGTGAAGGCGAGCCGCCGCAGCCGGGGCAGGTGTTGCTGGCAGGCACCAATCACCACATCCGCCTGCTACAGAACGGCCAACTGGCCTACACTGCCGAACCTGTCAATGAAATCTACCGGCCCTCGATCGATGTGTTCTTCGAGAGTGTGGCGCGCTATTGGACCGGCGATGCGGTGGGCGTGTTGCTTACCGGCATGGGCCGCGATGGTGCCCAGGGCCTGAAGCTGATGCGCCAGCAGGGCTTCCTGACCATTGCCCAGGACCAGGCCAGCAGTGCGGTGTACGGGATGCCCAAGGCCGCTGCGGCCATCGATGCCGCAGTGGAAATCCGCCCGCTGGAACGCATAGCCGGGCGCTTGATGGAATTTTTCGCAAAATGACGAAGTGTATTGAATCACGCCGCCAGGCCGGCAGTGATCGGGTGAACAGGTATGAATGATTTACCGATCGAAGGTTTCACGACCCCCAACGAGAACTCGGCGATGGTGCTGCTGGTCGACGACCAGGCCATGATCGGCGAGGCGGTGCGGCGTGGCCTGGCCCATGAAGAGAACATCGACTTCCACTTCTGCGCCGACCCGCACCAGGCGGTGGCCCAGGCCGTGCGCATCAAGCCCACGGTGATCCTGCAGGACCTGATCATGCCTGGCCTGGACGGGCTGACCCTGGTGCGTGAATACCGCAACAACCCGGCGACCCAGGACATCCCGATCATCGTCCTGTCGACCAAGGAAGACCCGCTGGTCAAGAGCGCAGCCTTTGCTGCCGGGGCCAACGATTACCTGGTCAAGCTGCCGGATACCATCGAGCTGGTGGCGCGCATCCGCTATCACTCGCGTTCCTACCTTACCCTGTTGCAGCGCGACGAGGCCTACCGCGCCCTGCGCGTCAGCCAGCAGCAACTGCTCGATACCAACCTGATGCTGCAGCGGCTGATGAACTCCGATGGCCTGACCGGGTTGTCCAACCGCCGCCACTTCGACGAGTACCTGGAACTGGAGTGGCGCCGGGCCATGCGTGAGCAGCAGCAGTTGTCGCTGCTGATGATCGACGTGGACTACTTCAAGGCCTACAACGACAGCTTTGGCCACCTGGCCGGTGACGAGGCCTTGCGCCAGGTGGCCGAGGCGATCCGCGGCTCGTGCTCGCGGCCGACCGACCTGCCGGCGCGCTATGGTGGCGAGGAATTCGTCCTGGTATTGCCCAACACCACGCCGGGCGGGGCACGCCTGGTGGCCGAGAAGCTGCGCCAGACCGTGCTCGGCCTGGGCATCCCGCACACCGCGCCGGTGCCCGACTCGTATCTGACCGTGAGCATTGGCCTGGCCACCCAGACTCCGCCCATCGGCAGCCATAGCCGGCAACTGATCTCGGCTGCGGACAAAGGCCTGTACCAGGCCAAGAATGGCGGGCGCAACCAGGTTGGTATCGCCTGACAGGGCCTCATCGCCGGCAAGCCAGCTCCCACAGGTACAGCGTATGCCTGAGACCTGCGCTGTACCTGTGGGAGCTGGCTTGCCGGCGATAGGCCGGGGCAGGCGTTCACCTCATTCTGCCGACACCACTTCTACCGCCCGGCGGGTCTGCCGCCCTGCGGCGGACTCGGTTATACTCGCAGGCTTTTCACCGAATTCGTGCGAGTAGCCAGCCCATGGAAATCCAACCGATCCTGAACACCATCAAGGACCTCACCGAGCGTTCCCAGTCCATTCGGGGGTATCTTTGACTACGATCACAAGCATGACCGCCTGATCGAAGTCAACCGCGAGCTGGAAGACCCCAACGTCTGGAACAAGCCCGAGTACGCCCAGGCCCTGGGCCGCGAGCGTGCCATGCTGGCACAGGTCGTCGAGACCCTGGACAAGCTGTCCGGTGGCCTGGCCGACTGCCAGGACCTGCTCGACATGGCCGTCGAAGAAAATGACGAAGGCGCCGTCGGCGACGTCGTGACCGAACTGGAAGGCCTGGAAGAAAAACTGGCCCAGCTCGAGTTCCGTCGCATGTTCAGCGGCGAGATGGACATGAACAACGCCTACCTGGACATCCAGGCCGGCTCCGGTGGTACCGAGGCGCAGGACTGGGCCAACATCCTGCTGCGCATGTACCTGCGCTGGGCCGACAAGCGTGGTTTCGATGCCACCATCATCGAGCTTTCCGAAGGTGAAGTCGCCGGCATCAAGGGCGCCACCGTGCATATCAAGGGCGAGTACGCCTTCGGCTGGCTGCGCACCGAGATCGGCGTGCACCGCCTGGTACGCAAGAGCCCGTTCGACTCCGGTGCCCGTCGCCACACCTCGTTCTCGGCGGTGTTCGTGTCGCCCGAGATCGACGACAAGGTCGAGATCGAGATCAACCCGGCCGACCTGCGTATCGACACCTACCGTTCCTCCGGTGCCGGTGGTCAGCACGTTAACACCACCGACTCGGCGGTGCGTATTACCCACGTACCGACCAACACCGTGGTGGCTTGCCAGAACGAACGCTCCCAGCACGCCAACAAGGACACCGCCATGAAAATGCTGCGGGCCAAGTTGTACGAGCTGGAAATGCAGAAGCGCAACGCCGCCTCGCAGGCGCTGGAAGACAGCAAGTCGGACATCGGCTGGGGCCACCAGATCCGCTCCTACGTGCTGGATGACTCGCGTATCAAGGACCTGCGTACCGGTGTCGAGCGCAGCGACTGCCAGAAGGTGCTGGACGGCGACCTCGACCAGTACCTGGAAGCGAGCCTCAAGCAGGGGCTGTAAACCGCACACAACCGCCGCGGTACCTGGCCTGGGGCCGGTATCGCGTGCCCTGCCCGAAAGGGGCACCGAACACCTGATGGAAAGAATGACGAAATGAGCGACCTCAAGACCGAAGCGCAAGACCTGCAACAGGAAGAAAACGCCCTGATCGCCCTGCGCAAGGAAAAGCTTGCCGCCGAGCGCGCCAAGGGCAATGCCTTCCCCAATGACTTCCGTCGCGACAGCTACTGCAACGACCTGCAGAAGCAGTATGCGGACAAGACCAAGGAAGAACTGGAAGCTGCAGCGATTCCGGTCAAGGTTGCCGGCCGCATCATGCTCAACCGCGGCTCGTTCATGGTCATTCAGGACATGACCGGCCGTATCCAGGTCTACGTCAACCGCAAGACCCTGCCGGAAGAAACCCTGGCCGCGGTCAAGACCTGGGACCTGGGCGACATCATCAGCGCCGAAGGCACCCTGGCCCGTTCCGGCAAGGGCGACCTGTACGTCGAAATGACCAACGTGCGCCTGCTGACCAAGTCGCTGCGCCCGCTGCCCGACAAGCACCACGGCCTGACCGACACCGAGCAGCGCTACCGCCAGCGTTACGTCGACCTGATGGTCAATGAAGAAACCCGCCACACCTTCCGTGTGCGTTCGCAGGTGATCTCGCACATCCGCAAGTTCCTCATCGAGCGCGACTTCCTCGAAGTCGAGACACCGATGCTGCAAACCATCCCGGGCGGCGCTGCGGCCAAGCCGTTCGAAACCCACCACAACGCCCTGGACATGGCCATGTTCCTGCGTATCGCGCCGGAGCTGTACCTCAAGCGCCTGGTGGTTGGTGGCTTCGAGAAGGTGTTCGAGATCAACCGCAACTTCCGTAACGAAGGCGTTTCGACTCGTCACAACCCTGAATTCACCATGCTCGAGTTCTACCAGGCCTACGCCGACTACCGCGACAACATGGACCTCACCGAGGAACTGTTCCGCGAGCTGGCGCAGCTGGTACTTGGCACTACCGACGTGCCGTACGGCGACAAGGTGTTCCACTTCGGCGAGCCGTTCGCCCGCCTGTCGGTATTCGACTCGATCCTCAAGTACAACCCGGAGCTGACCGCTGCCGACCTGCAGGACGTCGACCGTGCCCGCGACATCGCCAAAAAGGCCGGTGCCAAGGTGCTGGGCCACGAAGGCCTGGGCAAGCTGCAGGTGATGATTTTCGAAGAGCTGGTCGAGCACAAGCTGGAGCAGCCGCACTTCATCACCGAGTACCCGTTCGAAGTGTCGCCGCTGGCCCGTCGCAACGATGACAACCCGGCTGTTACCGACCGTTTCGAGCTGTTCATCGGTGGCCGCGAGATCGCCAACGCCTACTCCGAGCTCAACGATGCCGAAGACCAGGCCGAGCGCTTCCTGGCCCAGGTGGCCGAGAAGGACGCCGGTGACGACGAAGCCATGCACTACGACGCCGACTTCGTTCGCGCCCTGGAGTACGGCATGCCGCCGACTGCTGGTGAAGGCATCGGCATCGACCGCCTGGTGATGCTGCTGACCAACTCGCCGTCGATCCGCGACGTGATCCTGTTCCCGCACATGCGTCCGCAGGCCTGAGTGAATTGAACGAGCCGCCTTTCGAGGCGGCTTTTTCTTGCCTGAAGCTTTATGTTGTCAGTACCGGCCCTATCGCCGGCAAGCCAGCTCCCACAGGTACTGCACAAGTCCTGAAGGTTGTGGGACCCCTATGGGTGCCAGCTCCCACAGGTACTGCGCAAGTCCTGAAGATTGTGGGCCCCCTGTGGGAGCTGGCTTGCCGGCGATTGGGCCGGTACAGGCTGCAGATGACTTGAACCATGAGGTACACCCCGTGACACCCGCAATGCCTCACCAGGGCGCCGCCGGCATCGCCACCGCCGTCGCCGAAAGCGTGCAATACCAAGGCCGCAAGACTGCCCGCCAGGGCAGCGAGCAGCGTCGCCAACTGATCCTCGACGCCGCCATGCGCATTGTCGTGCGCGATGGCGTACGCGGTGTGCGCCATCGCGCCGTCGCCGCCGAGGCCGGTGTGCCACTGTCGGCCACTACCTACTACTTCAAGGATATCGAGGACCTGCTCACCGATACCTTTGCCCAGTACGTCGAACGCAGCGCCGCCTACATGGCCAAGCTGTGGGCCAATACCGAGGTGGTGTTGCGCCAGTTGCTGGCCGAGGGTGACGGCAGCCCGCAGGCGCGGGCACGCCTGGCTGACGAGGTAGCGCGCATGACAGCCGACTACGTACAGCGGCAACTGTTGAACCGCCGCGACTTCCTGATGGCCGAGCAGGCCTTCCGCCAGGAGGCGCTGCTGTGCCCGCGCCTGGCTCAACTGGTGTGCGCCCATGAACAGATCCTGCTGCATGGCACCCGCCAATTGCTGCAGGTGGTGGGCTCGCAGCAACCGGAACAGGACGCCCAAATGTTGACGGCGATTATCGAGCAGATGGAATATCAGGGCCTGCTCAAGGATGCGAACGCGCAAGCCGATGGGCAGATGCTCGCTATGCTTAGCCGATACCTGCAGCTGGTGCTGGCATCGGCCTGAGCCGAGACCGACTTTTCAAGGAGAACCTGATGAAAGCCTGGCGTGTGGTGTTGTTGACTTTGTCATTCCTGCTGCTGGGCGGTTGTCTGGTGACCTTCCACGAGCCCTTGCCGAGCAACCAGGCGGCGCCCAAGGCCCTGCTCGGCAAGTGGAGCAGCAAGGACGCATGGGGCGAGCCGCTGAAGCTGGTGATCAGCCGTAGCGGCGGCGATGCCTACAAGGCAGTGGCCACGGCCAAGGGCAAGGCCCCCGAGGAATACGTGTTCACCGTGTCGCGCCACGGCAACCGCTGGTACCTGTCGGCTGGCGTGCCGAAGCGCTTGGGTGGCAACTTCCTGATCGGCGGTTTCGATATCGTCGATGGCAAGGAACTGGTGGTCTACAACCTGGATGTCGAGCAGGTGCAGCAGGCGGTGGACAAGAAGGAGCTGACCGGGCGCAGCACCGAGGTGCCGGAAGACAACGGCGACGGCGTGCTGATCGACAGCCCGTCGGCGCGGGTGCTGGCGTACCTGGATGACCCGGCCAACTCCGACCTGTTCGTTGAAGTGGCGCGGTTCCAGCGCTCCGGCAAGTAATTACCTGTGCCGGCCTCTTCGCGGGCTTGCCCGCTCCCACAGGTACAGCGCTGCTCTCGACTGTGGCGCCGCTCCTGTGGGAGCGGGCGAGCCCGCGAAGAGGCCGGTACAGGTTTCCTGTACTAGAAAGGAGTCCCCGGTGGACGAATACCAGCAAACCATCCGTGCCCTGTCCGACCGCATCGTTGCGGCACAGACCCCGATCCGGGTTCTGGACGCGGTGAAGTGGGACGACAATATCCGCCAGGGTTTCCTCAAGGCCAAGGGCAAGGAGCCGCCGGCGGTCGACCGTGCCTACTACCAGTCGCGCCCGCTGGCGTTCGACTCCAGCGCGGTCAAGGCCGAGTTCCAGGGCATCGAGCGCGACATCATTCGCCAGCTCGGCCAGTTCAACCCGGTCGGGCAGATCATGAAGCGCATGTGCCGCGAATACCGCATGGTGGTGCGCATGCTCGAAGCGCGCGGCACCGAGGATTTCGGGCTGATCTCCCAGGAACTGTACGGCGCTGCCTCGGATGCCTTCCACGCTGGTGATCCGACCTTGGCCGACCTCGGCCTGATGCTGTCGGACTACCTGAACAACATCGATGGCCGTGGCGACCTCAAGGACGAACCGAAGAACCTCACTGCCAAGGAGGCCGTGGAAATCCTCCAGCACCGGCTGAACAAGGTGTTCGGCGAGGCAGAGGGGACCATCCGTGTGTTCGAGTCCGACGGCATCGTCGCTGATGCCGCGGCCGGGGCCGACTACATCAAGGTGCGTGCCGACGCCATGTTCAACGCCCGTGACGTGCGCGCCCTGGAGGTGCACGAAGGGCTGGTGCATGTCGGCACCACGCTCAACGGTCTGAACCAGCCGATCTGTACCTTCCTGGCCAAGGGCCCGCCCTCGTCGACGGTGACCCAGGAAGGCCTGGCCATCCTCATGGAGGTGATCGCCTTCGCCTCCTACCCCAGCCGCCTGCGCAAGCTCACCAATCGCACCCGCGCCATCCACATGGTCGAGGAGGGTGCCGATTTCATGCAGATCTACAACTTCTTCCGCGAGCAGGGGTTCGAGATGGCGCAGAGCTACAGCAACGCCAGCCGGGTGTTCCGTGGGTCGGTGCCCAATGGCCTGCCATTTACCAAGGACTTGTCCTACCTCAAAGGCTTCATCATGGTTTACAACTACATTCAGTTGGCCGTGAAGAAGGGCAAGCTCGAACAGATCCCGTTGCTGTTCTGCGGCAAGACCACCCTGGAAGACATGCGTACCCTGCGACAGCTGGTCGAGGAAGGCCTGGTCGAGCCGCCCAAGTACCTGCCCGAGCAGTTCCGCGACCTCAACGCGCTGTCGGCCTGGATGTGCTTCTCCAACTTCCTCAACCACCTGAGCCTGGACCGCATTGAAGCCGATTACGCGAACATTCTCTGAGTGCTGCCGCCTGCTGGCCCTGGGTTTGATCCTGCTGGGCCTGGGCGGTTGCAGCAGCCTGCTGTTCTATCCCGAGCGCGGCCAGCCGTTCACGCCCGAGCGGGCCAAGCTCGAGTACCGCGATGTCACCTTGACCACTGCTGATGGCATCCGCCTGCACGGCTGGTGGCTGCCGGCCAAGGCCGGGGTCGAGGTCAAGGGCACGGTGCTGCACCTGCATGGCAATGGCGGCAACCTGCCTGGGCACCTGGGCGGCAGCTACTGGCTGCCGGAGCAGGGTTACCAGGTGTTGATGATCGATTACCGCGGCTATGGCCTCTCCCAGGGCGAGCCGAGCCTGCCCGAGGTGTACGAGGACATCGCCGCGGCCATGGCCTGGCTGGAGCAGGCCCCCGAGGTCAAGGGCAAGCCGCTGGTACTGCTGGGGCAGAGCCTTGGCGGGGCCATGGCCATTCACTACCTGGCGGCCCACCCGGAGCAGCGCCAGCGTTTCAGTGCCCTGGTGTTCGACGGTGTGCCGGCCAGTTACCGTGCGGTCGGGCGCTTTGCCCTAAGCACCTCGTGGATGACCTGGCCGCTGCAGGTGCCGCTGTCGTGGCTGGTGCCGGACGGTGACAGCGCGATCCGCTCGATCGAGCAGCTGAGCAGCCCGCCCAAGCTGTTCTTCCACAGCATCGACGACACCCTGGTGCCGATGGACAACGGCATCCGCCTGTACCAGCACGCGCCAGCGCCGCGGGTGCTGCAACTGACCCGCGGTGGCCACGTGCAGACCTTCGCCGACCCGACCTGGCGCCAGGTGATGCTGCGTTTCCTTGACGACCCCAGCCATTTCAACGGCCTGCGGCGGCTGGCCGAAGTACCCAATTACCCTGACGAGAAGAACAAGCAATGAGTGAAGAACGCAACGCCATCCCGCTGATCCTGACCGGTGTCGGCAGCATCATCGTGACGGTGGGGGCCTTGTGGTACTACGGTTACCTGCATTTCGCCAAGCCCGAGGATGCCCTGTTGTTGCAGGACTTCACCATGCTCAAGACCATCCCTGGCGAGGACTACAAGGTCTCGCTGGACCCGGCACCACAAGTGGCCCAATGCGTCGATGGCGTGCTGGTGCTGTTCGACACCCAGCAGAAAGGCCTGACCGGGGTGCTGGTGGACAACCGCAAGCGCGCGGTGCGTTGCATGGGCGAGGAAACCCCGCAGCAGGTGCAGTGAGCCATTATCTCTGCTGCCTGTGCTGGCCCTTTCGCGGCTAAAGCCGCTCCCACAGGGACTGTGCAAAGCTCAAGATATCTGCTGCCTGAACTGGCCTCTTCGCGGGCACGCCCGCTCCCACAGGGATTGCGCAAAGCTCGAAACTGGCGCCGTACCTGTGGGAGCGGGCAAGCCCGCGAAGAGGCCGGAACAGGCAAAAGAAAGCCCCGCTTCGATCGCGGGGCTTGTCAGTTCAGCTAGCCAGCCTTACTGCTGTACCTGGCTCACCGAGCGCGGCGCCACCGGCTGGTTGTCGTTGGAGATGGTCACCTCCACCCGACGGTTCTGCGCACGCCCCGAATTGCTCGAGTTGTCCGCTACCGGGTACTCCTTGCCATAGCCCTGGGCGACGATGCGCGCCGGGTCGACGCCGGCACGTACCAGTGCCATGCGCACGCTGTTGGCGCGGCGCTCCGACAGGCCCTGGTTGTAGTTGGCCGAGCCGACGCTGTCGGTGTAACCCTCGACGATCACCTTGCGTTCCGGGTTCTCCTGGAGGAACTGCGCCAGCTTGGTGACGTTCGGGTAGGCGTTGCTCTTGAGTTCGGCCTTGTTGAAGTCGAACAGCACGTCACCGAAGGTGACCAGCGTGCCGCGGTCGGTCTGCTTGGCGTTGAGGCTGTCCTGCAGCTTGGCGATCTGTGCGTCGCGGGCGTCCAGCTTGGCCTGGGCGCGCTGGGCCGAGGCGTTCTTCAGTTCGCCTTCGGCGGTGCGCAGGGCGATGGTCTGCTTGGCCACCTCGACGCGCTGGTTGGTCAGGTAGGCCAAATGGTCGACCTTCTTCTCGTCTTCACGGTCCATGTAGGCCTTGTCGGCCTTGTTCAGCCAGTCCTGGGCGTCCTTGGTCTCCAGCGCGGCAACCTTGCTCGATTGCGGGTCGCTCTGCAGAGAGGAGAAGTTGGTGCGGGCCGATTCGAGGTTGGCGTTAGGGTCGTGCGAGCAGGCAGCAAGGCCGACGCTCAGGGCCAGCAGGGCGGGAATCATGACGTAGTTGCGCATAGTGTTCATCCTTTGATCGTGTGCGAAGGCCGAGGTGGGCGGGGCAGGGCTCACTGAGCGCTGCGCAGGCCTTCCTCACGTACGTCCTGAACGCCCTGGCGGGCATCCTGCACGGCCTTCTGGGCCTTGGCCGCCTGGGCCTTGCGTTCGGCGAGGCGGGCGTCCCACTCGGCCTGTTCGGCCAGGCGCCTGGCGTCGTCGTACTTCTTGTCATGCATGGCGATCTCGGCCTGCTTGAACTTGTCCTGTGCCGCTTTCATTTCCACGGCGGCGAACTCGGTGCCGCCAGCGCTGACGGCGGAGTTCACGGCGGACTGGGTGACTGCATACTGCTCGGTGGGCGGGTTGCCCGCACAGCCGGCCAGGACCAGGCTGCTGCCCAGGGCCAGCGCTGCCAGCTTGAACCCGCGCACATGAGTGGATGAGGGTTTGTAGATGCGGGTGTTCTTGGTGGTCAGTTCCATTGGATCACTCCTGTTTACGACGTTGTCCGTAGCAGTCCATCGCTCGTTCCCTGACACGTGCACGCGCTTCAGCTCAACGGTGCACAACGGCAGGTGTGCAGGGTTTTAGCGTGATGGCTATTGGCTGTGACTGGCGCGTTTTTCGGATAGTTCAGAAAAAATCATCCTGAGCGGATAACTATTTCTGACTAATCGGTCAGTGCGATTCGCCCGGAACTTTCGCGGGGCGTATCGGTATTCCGGGCCTTTGCCAGGCCCGGAGCGGGGGCGGCGGGTTACTTCTCGCTGTCGGCTGCTGGGTTGCTCAGGGCGTGCAGATGCTGTCGCGAAAGTGACAGAAAGCGCGGAGTAGGGCCGATGTCCTCGTACAGCGGGTCGCCTTCCTCGTCGGTGGCAATGACCTGACGGCCTTGCACATAGGGGAAGCTGGCTTCCAGTTCCTCGAGGGCTGCCGCGACCAGCTCACCGAGCAGTTCCTCGGCGGTGCGCTTGGGGTACATGTCGATCAGCGCGGCCAGGCGCGCTTCGGACTCAAGGTCCAGATGCAGGACATGGCCCGTGGGGCTGAGGGTACCGGCGGCATTCTGTTCCCAGTGCTGGGCGAGTTCACGGATTTTCATGATGACCTCTGTTGACGCCTGAAAGGGCTGCATTGCATGGGAGTGTCGTGCTTTCACTTTAGTTTGCTTTGGCCGATCACGGCTTGCCATCGGCGCCTGGCTGTGGGCACTCTTGGGGCGAATACCGCGCACCCCTGTGGGAGCGGGTTCACCCGCGAACACCGGCGCAGCCGGTGCCAGGCACCGCGCTGGATGCTTCGCGGGTGAACCCGCTCCCACAGGGGCTCGCGTAAAGGCTGAAAAGGGATGCAATGCGCCAGAGCCGCGCCGGAGAGAGGGCCAATGACCGATATCGATGTGCGTTTGCGTGAAGATGTCCATGTGTTGGGTGAACTGCTTGGCGATACCATTCGCCAGCAGCATGGCGAGGCGTTCCTGCAGAAGATCGAGGACATCCGCCACAGTGCCAAGGCCGACCGCCGTAGCGCCGGCGAGCAACTGAGCTCGACCCTGGCGGACCTGGCCGATGAAGACTTGCTGCCCGTGGCCAGGGCCTTCAACCAGTTCCTCAACCTGGCCAACATGGCCGAGCAGTACCAGTTGATCCGCCGCCGCGACGCCGACCAGCCCGAGCCGTTCGAGGCCCGGGTGCTGCCCGAGCTGCTGGCGCGCCTGAAGCAGGCCGGGCACAGCAATGATGCCCTGGCCCGGCAATTGGCCAAGCTCGACATCCAGCTGGTGCTCACCGCTCACCCCACCGAAGTGGCCCGCCGCACCCTGATCCAGAAGTACGACGCCATCGCCGGCCAACTGGCAGCCCAGGACCACCGCGACCTGACCCCGGCCGAACGCCAGCAGGTGCGCGAGCGCCTGCGCCGGCTGATCGCCGAGGCCTGGCACACCGAAGAAATCCGCCGCACCCGACCGACGCCGGTGGACGAAGCCAAGTGGGGCTTCGCGGTGATCGAGCATTCGCTGTGGCACGCCATCCCCAGCCATTTACGCAAGGTCGACAAGGCCCTCCTGGAGGCTACCGGCCTGCGCCTGCCGCTGGAGGCGGCGCCGATCCGCTTCGCCTCGTGGATGGGCGGTGACCGTGATGGCAACCCCAACGTGACCGCAGCGGTCACCCGCGAAGTCCTGCTGCTGGCGCGCTGGATGGCTGCCGACCTGTTCCTGCGCGACATCGATGCGCTGGCGTCCGAGTTGTCCATGCAGCAGGCCGACGATGCCCTGCGCGAGCGGGTCGGCGACAGTGCCGAACCCTACCGTTCCCTGCTCAAGCAACTGCGCGATCGCCTGCGGGCGACGCGCGCCTGGGCGCATTCGGCATTGACCAGCAGCCAGCCGGCCAGCGCCGAGGTGCTGGTGGACAACCGCGACCTGATCGCGCCGCTGGAGCTGTGCTACCAGTCCCTGCACGCCTGCGGCATGGGTGTGATCGCCGAAGGCCCGTTGCTCGACTGCCTGCGCCGCGCCGTGACCTTCGGCCTGTTCCTGGGCCGCCTGGACGTGCGCCAGGACGCCGCCCGCCACCGTGATGCGTTGAGCGAGATTACCGACTACCTGGGCCTGGGGCGCTATGCCGACTGGGATGAAGAGCAGCGCATCGAGTTCCTCCAGGCCGAGCTGAAAAACCGCCGGCCACTGCTGCCCGCGCACTTCAAGCCGCAGGCCGATACCGCCGAGGTACTGGCCACCTGCCGGGAAATTGCTGCCGCACCGGCCGCCTCGCTGGGTTCTTACGTCATTTCCATGGCCGGTGCTGCCTCGGATGTGCTGGCGGTGCAGCTGCTGCTGAAGGAGGCCGGCCTGACTCGGCCCATGCGCGTGGTGCCGCTATTCGAGACCCTGGCCGACCTCGACAATGCCGGCCCGGTGATGCAGCGCCTGCTCGGCCTGCCAGGCTACCGCGCCAACCTGCGCGGCCCGCAGGAAGTGATGATCGGCTATTCCGACTCGGCCAAGGACGCTGGTACCACGGCTGCAGCCTGGGCGCAGTACCGGGCCCAGGAAAACCTGGTGCGTATCTGCGCCGAGCACCAAGTCGAGTTGCTGCTGTTCCACGGCCGTGGCGGCACGGTAGGCCGCGGCGGTGGCCCGGCCCACGCGGCGATCCTGTCGCAGCCACCGGGTTCGGTGGCCGGACGCTTCCGCACTACCGAGCAGGGCGAGATGATCCGCTTCAAGTTCGGCTTGCCGGGCATCGCCGAGCAGAACCTGAACCTCTACCTGGCCGCCGTGCTCGAAGCCACCTTGTTGCCACCGCCACCACCGCAGCCGGCCTGGCGCGAGGTGATGGACCAACTGGCCGCCGATGGCGTCAAGGCCTACCGCGGCGTGGTGCGGGAGAACCCCGATTTTGTCGAGTACTTCCGCCAGTCCACCCCGGAGCAGGAACTGGGGCGCCTGCCGCTGGGCAGCCGCCCGGCCAAGCGTCGCGCCGGTGGCATCGAAAGCCTGCGGGCCATCCCCTGGATCTTCGGCTGGACCCAGACCCGCCTGATGCTGCCGGCCTGGCTTGGCTGGGAAACGGCATTGAACAATGCCCTGGCCCGTGGCCAGGGTGAACTGCTGGCGCAGATGCGCGAGCAATGGCCGTTCTTCCGCACCCGCATCGACATGCTCGAGATGGTGCTGGCCAAGGCCGATGCGCAGATCGCCGAGGCCTACGACGAACGTCTAGTGCAACCGCACCTGCTGCCTTTGGGTGCGCACCTGCGCGACCTATTGTCGCAGTCGTGCCAGGTGGTACTGGGCCTTACCGGGCAGCCGGTGCTACTGGCGCACAGCCCCGAGACGCTGGAATTCATCAGCCTGCGCAACACCTACCTGGACCCGTTGCACCGCCTGCAGGCCGAGTTGCTGGCCCGCTCTCGCAGCCGCGAAGCCGCTCTGGACAGCCCGTTGGAGCAGGCCTTGCTGGTGACAGTGGCGGGTATTGCAGCCGGCCTGCGCAACACCGGCTGAGGGTAGGCCCGGGGCGCACAGGGCAGGTGCCGTGCGGGGGATGCAAGTGGGCGAAGAGGGTGGTTGCGCCGGGCGCAACCGCCTGCCAGGCCAGCCGTAGGTGGCGCATTCCTGCAACTTTGGGACGCTTGTCTGGCTGCCGGGCGCTGTGTATCTTGAGCAGCCTTCTGACCGATTTATGGTCATACCCGATTTTCCGGACTTGGCCCTGGTCGCCGAATCCATTGAATTTCATAAAAAAATTTGAGGAGCACGAGATGCGCGTAATTCTGCTGGGAGCTCCCGGGGCCGGTAAAGGTACTCAGGCAAAGTTCATCACCGAAAAGTTCGGTATCCCCCAGATTTCCACCGGTGACATGCTGCGTGCCGCCGTCAAGGCCGGTACCCCGCTGGGACTGGAACTGAAGAAAGTCATGGATGCCGGCCAGCTGGTCTCCGACGAGTTGATCATCAGCCTGGTCAAGGAGCGCATCGCCCAGCCTGATTGCGCCAAGGGCTGCCTGTTCGACGGCTTCCCACGTACCATCCCGCAAGCCGAAGCCATGGTCGCTGCCGGTGTCGACATCGACGCCGTGGTGGAAATCGCCGTGGACGACGAGGAAATCGTCGGCCGCATGGCTGGCCGCCGCGTGCACCTGGCCTCGGGCCGCACCTACCACATTCAGTACAACCCGCCGAAAGTGGAAGGCAAGG
This sequence comes from Pseudomonas sp. B8(2017), assembly GCF_002113575.1. Lineage (NCBI taxonomy): Bacteria > Pseudomonadati > Pseudomonadota > Gammaproteobacteria > Pseudomonadales > Pseudomonadaceae > Pseudomonas > Pseudomonas sp. B8(2017). The sequence goes on from NZ_NEIO01000004.1 coordinate 225,939, forward strand.
ACGACGAGACGGGTGAAGACCTGATCCAGCGTGATGACGACAAGGAAGAAACCGTTCGCCATCGCCTGTCGGTCTACCACAGCCAGACCAAGCCGCTGGTGGACTTCTACCAGAAGCTGTCCGCCGCCAATGCCGGCAAGCCGAAGTACAGCCACATCGAAGGCGTCGGCTCGGTCGAAGCCATCACCGCCAAGGTTCTGGCAGCCCTGAGCTGATCCAGCGCCCGACGCACCTCGACAACGGCCCGCTTGCGGGCCGTTGTTGTTTTGGGGCTGCTTACGCAGCCCATCGCCGGCAAGCCAGCTCCCACCTCGACTGCATCGATTTCAAGCCATGTGCAGTCCCTGTGGGAGCTGGCTTGCCGGCGATGGGCCGCACAGCGGCCCCTTCGGGACACAACGCCGCCGCTGCTCTATACTGCCGCTCTTTTCCCCCTAGTACCTGGATACCCGTTCGATGACCACCCTCCTGGCCCTGGATACCGCCACCGAAGCCTGTTCCGTCGCACTGCTGCATGACGGCAAGGTAACCAGCCATTACGAGGTGATCCCGCGCATGCATGCCCAGAAGCTGCTGCCGATGATCAAGCAGCTGCTGGCCGAGTCCGGCGTGGCGCTGAATGCGCTGGATGCCATCGCCTTTGGCCGTGGCCCGGGCGCATTCACCGGCGTGCGCATTGCCATCGGTGTGGTCCAGGGCCTGGCCTTCGCCCTGGAGCGCCCGGTTTTGCCGGTGTCCAACCTGGCCGCACTGGCCCAGGGCGCGCTGCGCGAGCACGGCGTGCAGCAAGTGGCGGCCGCCATTGATGCGCGCATGGATGAAGTGTATTGGGGCTGCTATCAGGCCACCGAGGGCGAAATGCGCCTGGTTGGCCACGAGGCAGTGCTGCCGCCCGAGCAGGTGGCGCTGCCGGCGGGCAGCGCTGGCGAGTGGTTCGGTGCCGGTACCGGTTGGGGCTATGCCGAGCGCCTGGCGGTGCAGGTGGCAGCCAGCAATGCCAGTGCCTTGCCCAACGCCCTGGATATCCTCAGCCTGGCCAGCTTTGCCTGGGCACGCGGCGAGGCGATCGCTGCCGAACAGGCGCAACCGGTCTACCTGCGCGATAATGTAGCGACACCCAAGAAGCGCTGAGTGTTGTTCGTCGGTTATCGCCGATGACACTAAAACCTTTTGCGCGATCTGTGGTCCAGTTATCACTCGAGCATTAGCGATGGAACCCTGATGCTGCTAAATTGCCATCATTGGTTCTGAGTGCTCATGCCATGCGTATCGACGGTTTCTCATCGCAGTCCTACCCGATCAAGCGCACCCCACGCAAGGCAGCGGTGCGTGACGAGGCCATCGATGATGCCGAGGTGATCGAGGAGGTCGAAACCACCCCTCAGGAAGCCACCGCCCGCCGTCGCAGCGGTGGCCTGCCAGCCCGCCAGCAGGACATGATCTTCCCCCGCGCCCGTGACCGCCGCACCGCTACCGCATTGGCCAGCTACCTGAGCACCGCCGGTTTTACCGACTGGGACATGGAAGTGCTGGGGCTCGACCTGTACATTTAGTGGATGAGTCCATCACCACTGCCTTATTTTCTCGGTTGCCCGTCATGGAGCGAAAACGCCTGGCGCGACTACCTGTATCCCGCCGACGCCAACAGCAGTGAAATGCTCGGCTACTACAGCCAGGTGTTCAACGCCGTCGAGGGCAATACCACTTTCTACGCACGCCCCGCACCCGGCACCATTGCGCGCTGGGCGCAGATCATGCCCGAACACTTCCGCTTCACTGCCAAGTTCCCCCGGGACATCAGCCATGAAGGCGACCTGCGCGATCAGCTGGAACCGGCCTTTGACTTCACCCGCCTGATGGCCCCGCTGGGCCAGCGCGTAGCGCCGTACTGGCTGCAGTTGCCGGCCCAGTTCAGCCCCGCACGGCTGGGCGAGCTTTGCCACTTCCTTGACGAAGTCGGAGTGCCGGTGGCCGTGGAGGTGCGCAACCAGGCCTTCTTCGCCAAGGGTGAAGAAGAGCGGTTGCTCAACCGCCTGCTGCATGAGCGTGGCGTGGAGCGTATCTGCCTCGACCCGCGCGCCTTGTTCAGCTGTACCTCTCGTGACCCCGCCGTGCTGCATGCGCAGGCGAAGAAGCCCAAGGTGCCGCCACGCCCGGCAGCCTTCAGCCAGCACCCGCAGGTGCGCTTCATCGGCCACCCGCAGCTGGAGGCCAACGAGGCCTTTCTTACCCCCTGGGTGGACAAGGTCGCTGCCTGGGTCGAGGAAGGCCGCAACCCCTACATCTTCCTGCACACCTCGGACAACCGCCTGGCAGCGGCCTTGGCCCAGCGCTTTCACCAACGCCTGATGCAGCGCCTGCCGGGCCTTGCCGCGTTGCCGGAATTGCCGCGCACCCCCGAGGTCGAACAACTGGGGCTACTCTGACCTTTCCCTGACTGCCGGAGGTTGAACCATGGATGTGCAAACCCTGCGAGCCGAAGCCTTCAAGGCCCTGCACGAGCGTGACAGCGCCTTCGTCATCCCCAACCCGTGGGATGCCGGCTCGGCCAAGTTGCTGGCCAGCCTGGGCTTCGAGGCGCTGGCCACCACCAGTGCAGGCCTGGCTTTCAGCCTGGGCCGTCCGGACGCCGAAGGCGCCTTGAGCCTGGACGATACCCTTGATAATGCCGGGGAGATCGTCGATGCCACCCCTTTGCCGGTGGCCGCTGACCTGGAGAACGGCTTTGGCGACCTGCCCGAAGATTGCGCCCAGACCATTCTGCGGGCCGCCGAAGTCGGCTTGGTGGGTGGCTCTATCGAGGATGCCAGTGGTCACAGCGATACGCCGATCTATGATTTCGGGCTGGCAGTAGAGCGTGTGCGCGCAGCCGTGCAGGCCGCACGCAGCCTGCCGTTCCCGTTCACCCTGTGCGCCCGGGCAGAGAACCTGCTGCACGGGCGCATGGACCTGGACGACACCATCCTGCGCCTGCAGGCCTATGCCGAGGCCGGTGCCGATGTGCTCTATGCGCCCGGGCTGCGTACTGTCGAGGAAATCCGCGCGGTGGTGCAGGCCGTCGCGCCACGGCCGGTGAATGTGCTGATGGGCATGGCGGGCGTGTCGCTGAGCGTCAACCAGTTGCAGGACCTGGGTGTACGCCGCATCAGCGTCGGCTCGTCGCTTGCCCGTGCCGCGTTGGGGGCCTTCCATCGGGCCGCGCTGGAGATTCGCGATGAGGGCACCTTCGGCTACGGTGAGCAGGCGCTGCCGTTCGCCCAACTCAACGACCTGTTCCGCCGCTGATGAGGGCCGTGCTGGCGTTGCTGGCAGGCCTGTCGTTGCTTGCGGGGCTGGCCTGGCACCTGGGTTGGCAGCTGCCCGCCGCGTGGAACCCGTGGGCGCCGCTGGACGTGCGTCAGCCCCCCAACCTGCTGACCCCCTACAAGCTGTCCCGCCTTCGCGATGACCCGACGCTGTGTCGCCTGGCACTTCAAACCAGCCAGCTGCGCTACCGGGCACAAGCCGACAGTTCGACTGCTGCCGACTGCCCATTGCGGAACGTATGGCGTATCGACGGTGGTCAGGCGCGGCTCGGCGGCAGCTTCCTGGCCAGTTGTTCGTTGGCAGTGGCGTATGCACTGTTCGAAAACCATGGCCTGCAGCCTGTGGCGCAACGGGTGTTGGGGCAGCCGGTGGCTCAGGTCGACCACCTGGGCAGTTTTGCCTGCCGCAATGTCTATCACCGCAAGCAGGGCCGGCTGAGCCAGCACGCCACGGCCGATGCCTTGGACATCAGTGGCTTTCGTCTGCGGGACGGCCAGCGCATCGTCCTTGCGCGGGACTGGCAGGCGGGCGGGCAGAAAGCGGAATTCCTTCGTCAGGTGCAGCAGGCGGCCTGTGACAGCTTCAGCACGGTACTGGGGCCGGACTACAACGCTGCACACCACAACCACTTTCATGTGGACATGGGCCGCTGGCAGATCTGTCGTTGAGCGTGGGCGCGTTCAGGCGTGGGCGCGCACGTTGTTCAGCACCACCGGGCGTGCCCAGTGGATGTCGAACTCCAGGTCGGTCTGCTGCTTGGCCAGGGTGGCGTCATCGAACGGTTCGGGCGCCGGGTCCAGCAGGTTGGTCTCGAACTCGGCGATCGGCAGGAACAGCGAGCGTGGGGTAGGGCCGGGGCCGGGTTCGGCAATCGGGTGACCTTGGCTCATCACCACCGGGCGTAGCCAGCTGTTGCTGATGTCGAGCTGGCGCTGTTGCTCGATCAACTCGACTGCGCTGAACGGCTCGGGGGCGGGCGGCAGCAGGTTGGCTTCGAGTTCTGCCTTGGGCAGGAACAGTGGCTCGGGCGGTGCCACCTCGGTGTCGTGTACCGGGCAGGCCCGCTGGGCGTCGATCAGGGCCAGCGCACGGGCGCCGCCGATCGGCTCGCCGCTGCTCTGGTCGTATTGCACGAACGACTGGCTGACGCTGTCTACCGGCTCTTCCTGCTGCTCGGCCATGGCCCGGGCAAAGAAATCCTGCCACAGGTGGCTGACGCCCCCGAGTGCCTGGGTGTTGTGCTGACTGTAGTTGCCGACAGGCGACAGGTAGGTCAAGCCGATGGGAAGAGTATCTGACATGGCAGTCGCGCGCGTTGTGCTCTGGCAGAATAGCGGGATATTGCCTGTATCGGCCGAAGTAGCCGATACATTAACGGCTGGGTTCAATTTCTAGGTGTGAATGATGGAAGAGCAGGGCACAGGTATCCGGGTCGAGGCGCTGTCGGCTGAATTCGAGGCGCAAGCCGCTGCATGGGCACAGCGCCTTGAGTTGCCGCTGCTGGACGATGCTGCCGGGTTTGCCGTGCAGGTGGGCGTTGATGGCTTGCAGATCCAGCAATTGGGCCCGCAGGCCCCGGGGCCGGTGCGGGTCGACTTTGTCGAAGGCCAGGCCGCGCACCGGCGCATGTTCGGTGGTGGCAACGGGCAGATGATCGCCAAGGCGGTGGGCATTGCCCAGGGCGTGCGTCCGCAGGTGCTGGATGCCACTGCCGGGCTGGGCAAGGACGCATTCGTGCTGGCCAGCCTGGGCTGCCAGATGACCCTGATCGAACGCCAGCCGCTGATTGCCGCGTTGCTGGAGGATGGCCTGGCGCGGGCGCGGTCGGATGAAGAGGTGGGGCCGATCGTGGGGCGCATGCGCCTGCTGACCGGCAACGCCATCGAGCGCATGCGCGCCTGGGAGGGCGAGGCGCCACAGGTGATCTACCTCGACCCGATGTTCCCGCACCGGGACAAGAGTGCGCTGGTGAAGAAGGAAATGCGTGTGTTCCGGCCCTTGGTGGGTGATGACCTGGATGCCCCGGCCCTGCTCGAAGCTGCCCTGGCGCTGGCCAGCCACCGGGTGGTGGTGAAGCGGCCGCGCAAGGCGCCGATCATCGACGGGCCGAAGCCGAGCCACAGCCTGGAGGGCAAGTCGAGCCGGTATGACATTTACCCGAAGAAGGCCCTCAAGGCCTGACCTGAGAGCCTCGGTATCCTGTAGGAGCAACTATCTTATGTTGCCTGTAAGGGCCCTATCGCCGGCAAGCCAGCTCCCACAGGTACTGCTCAGGCCTTGAGGACAGTGCGATCAAGGTGGGAGCCGGCTTGCCGGCGATGGGGCCAGTCCTGGCAGCCTGATGTCTCAGGGCTGGAACGCCCGCAGGAACACACCTACCACCTCGCGCACATGCGCCTCGGCCTCATCCCCCTCCAGCGGCCCCGCGCACCCAAGCAGCAACCGGTAATCCGGTGCGCCCTTGACCAGGCAGAAGAAGTGCTCCGCCGCACGCAGCGGGTTGTCGATGCGCAGCAGCCCGCGCTCGTGCGCCCCGCGCAGCAAAGCTTCCATCCCCGCCAGCACGCGCTTGGGCCCGGCTTCGTAGAAGTACTCGCCAAAGCTCGGGTCCAGGCTGCCCTGGGCCATGATCAGGCGGCTGAGCTTGACCGCTTCATCGCTGCTGATCAGTGCCTGGAAGCCACGGGCAATGGTCAGCAGCACCTCTTCCACCGGCGCCCCCTCGGGGTACTCGAACAGCAGGTCGGGCAACTGGATCTGGCAGGTTGCCATGACCGCCGAGGAGAACAGCGTCTGCTTGTCGGTGAAGTGGCTGTATACGGTGAGCTTTGAAACACCTGCCGCCGCAGCGACCGCATCCATGCTGGTGTTGGCGTAGCCAAGGCTGAGGAACAGGGCCTTGGCTGCTTCGAGAATCGCCTCGCGTTTGGCCAGATCCTTGGGCCGGCCCGGGCTGATGGGGGCGTCGTTGGACATTGTGGTCTGCATCTGGTTGAAGAAACACCATCTTAACGGGTCAGGCGCCATCCGGCTAAAGCCTGCGGGCAAAACCTGCTGTTTGTCAGCGAAAAGCTGATCGACAGTGAGGTAGGAGATCGAGTGCAACAAAAGCCCAACGCATGGCGAAAAATTGACGGGATCATTTTAGCGTTCGTAAGTTCGCACCATTCGTCGTTTAATTGACTTTTCGTCTGGTGCAGAAATGCGCCGAGGGGAGGGGGCGACAAGTCTAAGTCCTTGATTTTCAGGCCCGGGGCGCGGTAATTGAGGCGCCGATGCACATGCGCCTCGAGGCGCTGCCTTACGGCGCAAGGGCCTGTCAGTCCGCGCGCTGACCTAGACTCCGCTGAAGGGCCTGTAGGAGAAGGCTTACAAGGGGAGGACATGGAGCGTTTTCATGGGAGGCAGGAAGATGATGCCGGACCCTGTAAAAATGATACGCGTGATGCTGATCGATTGTCGGCCTCTGATGCTGCTGGGGCTTCACGACCTGATAAATGCCAGAAAACCCCGTATGGAAGTGAGTGGCCAGGCCACTACCTATACCCATGCACTGGATCTTGCCGATCAATTGCGGCCCGATGTCATTTTCTTCAGCTTTTTTCCAGATGCGCTGGACCCGCTCGGGGTAGTTGCCGAACTCGCGCGCACTGGCGGAATGAAAGTGCTGGTGCTCAAGGGGGTGTACGAGACCGTCCCCGTTGCCCAGGCCATCGAGGCGGGCGCGCTTGGCATCGTGCTGGCCGAGGATTCAACGGAGTCGATTATCCAGGCCATCATCAAAGTCCACCATTGCGACATCAGGCTGGACAGAGCCTGGGTCAGTGGGCTTTCCGGTTATGCCTCGGCCAGGCATATACCGTTCAGGTGCAATCCGGCGCAGGCGAAACATGCACGGCTGACGTTGCGCGAGCGGGAACTCGTTCGCGCCATCGTTGGTGACCCGTCCGCCAAGTACCTGTGCATTGCCGGCCGCCTGGGTATCAGCGAGCACACCGTGCACAATCACCTCAGCAGCATCTATCAGAAGCTCAACCTCACCAACCGCATCGACTTGCTGATGTATGCGGTGCGGCACGGACTCACCGGTGGCGAAGAGCCGCCTGCGTCCACATGGGGGGAGATGGACTGAATACCCAGTGGCCAGGGCCTTTGGGGGCGAAGCTTGTCGTATCCTGCAAAAGAACACGCTGCGAAGGTAATGCCAGTCAGTTAGCGTCATTGGGGCTGCTGCGCAGCCCATCGCCGGCAAGCCGGGCTCCCACAGGGACCGCGAAAATCTTGAGGTCTGCGCCATACCTGTGGGAGCCGGCTTGCCGGCGATGGGCCGCAAAGCGGCCCCAAATCGCTTAACTGACTGGCATTACGCTGCAAGGGTGGTTTCCAGGCCACCCTCGCAGGTTTTCACGCACGCAATGTTTCAGGCGCTGCCATTGAAGATGTCGTTGTTGACGATATCGACCCCGACCAGGGTGATGGTCGTCGTCTGCCCGCCGGATTCGGCAATGGTCACGATGCTGTCTGCGCCATTGTTGTCGATCGACTGGACGACGGCATTTGGATCGCCATTGAGCACCAGCGTGTCTCGTTGCCCCGCGCCGGCATCGAACCCGCTGACCTGATAGAGGAGCTCATCGGTCGACAGGTCGATGTTGAAGGCATCGCGCTGGCCGGTCGTGCCAACCAGGGTGAAGTCGAACGGTGCGTTGTCCGGCTCGTTGGCGAACAGGTTGGCGTCGAACGTGCTACTCGCGGAGTCGCCATCTTTGTCCGTCAGCGTCGCACTGAACTGCAATTTGACGTCGCTGGCCAGGTTCTCGGTTTCCTTGATGAACTCGATCACCGGGATCTTGATGTCGCCTCGCCCCATCGTCAGTTGAACGGCGTCGATCAGCGCCGAGCCTTCCTTCTGGACCAGGAAGGACACCTGACCACCTGCCTCTGGTGTCAGGGTATTCACCTCGGTCAGGTTCGATGTCGTCCCATCCGCGTAGTAGATCCGGTAGTACAGGTCCTCGGTCGCGGTGTTGTAGCCCGCTACGGAGTTGTCGATGAAGATCTTCATGCCCGTCAACAGCGTCTCAGGGTTGATCACGAAGCTCTCATCGGCGGCGCTGATCGCTGCCAGGTTGTCGCCCTGGAGCAGGTTGTTGGCGACGCCGATACCGGACGTGCTGACGTTCATCGACGCGGGGTCGATATACGACGGCAGGGGATTGGTCTGTAGCGCGGCTTCGGTCGGGTCGGGGGCCCCGAGGCCTATGCCGGTGAAGATGTCTGCCGTCGAGGCGAGTGCTTTGGCGGAGAAGAACACGATCTCCTCGGATGCCGATGGAATGGTCGGGTCATTCGTTTTAGGGATCAGCAAGGTGCGCACAGCGTCCGGGCCGCCGGCATCGAGCGAGCCGTCGGCACTGCTGAGCGTGGTGACCGAACTGAAGCCTTGCACCAGGTCCAGTGTATAGCTGCCATTGGCAAAGGCCGTCAGCGTGTAGTCGATCGTGGTGTTGGCCGTTGTGGCGTTATTGTCGAAGTCCCCGGTCAGGGTGCCGGTGAAGTTGAACGCACCATTGGCGTCGGGCGAAGGCGACGTCTCGGTGAGTGTGCCGGTGCCGGTCGTGGTGGTGTTGTCTGGCCTGACCAGCGTGAACTGGCCACCCACCAGCGAAATGTCCAGACCGGTCGTTCCCAGGCCGTCGGCGCCGATCGTACTGTTCCAGAACCCATATTGCGGCAGGATACTCCCGGTTCCGATCAGGTTGCCGAAGGCAAGTGTGGGTCCATCATCGTGGAACACCAGGTTCTGCCCGATGTTCAGGGTGGCCTGGGCGCTGTCGCCGTCCTTGTCGGTCTTGGTCGCGGTCAAGGTCACCAGATTGTCGGCGGTCAGGGTCTTCGAATCATCGGGGTTGCTGGCGTCGGGGTGCACGATGGCGCGAAGCTGGTCGAGGGTAACGGAGCCGTTGCTGGCGACGCTGACGGTGAACACCAGGTGGTTGCCGACGGCCGAACGGCCTTCCACCACAGTGCCGTTGAGCGACAGGTTGACTGCCGAGCCGGTAGCCGTGTCGGTCAGGCCGGAGGCGCCGGCCACCACGCCCAGGGCGTAGGTGAGCGTGCCGGCGTCATCGGCACCGAAGGCTGAGGTGAAGTTGGAGGCGAAGCTCTGGGTGGCGTCGGTCGCCAGGAATGTTTCATCGACGGTCAGGACTGGTTCCGTGCCGGTGGTGCTGATGCTCGGGCCATCATCCTTGAACACCAGGTTCTGCCCGATGTTCAGGGTAGCCTGGGCGCTGTCGCCGTCCTTGTCGGTCTTGGTCGCGGTCAAGGTCACCAGGTTGTCGGCGGTCAGGGTCTTCGAGTCATCGGGGTTGTTGGTGTCGGGATGCACGATGGCGCGAAGCTGGTCGAGGGTGACCTCGCCGTTGCTGGCGACGCTGACGGTGAACACCAG